>CALXPX010000134.1 GCA_944390305.1 uncultured Clostridia bacterium | reverse complement strand
TACTTTTACTATTTGCTTAAAATAGATTTAATCATTATTATTTTATATTTTTAATTCTTTTTAGTCAAGTATTTTTTTACTTTTATATAATAATTTGAAATATGATATCTTTAATTATTGAACATAGCTGTGATTCGTAGCTAAATGTTATTTAAAATATCTTATATTTTTCTTTTTGTTCATAATGAGTATGTAAAAGTTTATGTGCTTTTTCTTCTCCTGGTTTTCCTATATATTCTTTATATATTTTTTGCAATACAGGATTATCTTGAGATTTTCTAATTTTACTTTTTTCATCTATTGAATACATTGCGTCTGCTCTTTTTCTTCTTACATCAACAGTAGATCTTATTTTAGAATTTTTAATAGGTTGACCTCCACCCATTATGCATCCTCCTGGACATGCCATAACTTCTACAAATTGATAATCTGCTTTTCCATTTTTTATATCTTCCATAACTTTTTTAGCATTACCAAGTCCATGTGCTACAGCTACTTTTATTTTCTCATTTCCTATTTGTATTTCAGCTTTCTTTATTCCCTTTTCTCCTCTTACAGCTTCAAATTCAACATTTTTTAATTCTTCACCCGTGATCATCTCATATGCTGCTCTTAAAGCTGCTTCCATGACTCCACCTGTTGTTCCAAATATTGCTCCTGCTCCTGTTGCTTCTCCCATTGGATTATCAAATACATCATCCTCTAGCATTGTAAAATCTATATTTGCTTGTTTTATCATTCTAGCAAGCTCTCTTGTTGTAATAACGCAATCAACATCATCTAAACCTTCTACTTTCATTTCTTCTCTCTGTCTTTCATATTTCTTAGCAATACATGGCATTACAGATACTACATATATTTTATTTGGGTCTATTTTATTTTTTTCTGCAAAATATGATTTTATAATAGCACCTAACATTTGATGTGGTGATTTGCAACTAGATAAATGAGGTATATTTTCTGGATAAAACATTTCTGTATATTTTACCCATGCAGGGCAACAAGAAGTAGTCATTGGTAAATTATCTTTATTTTTATATCTTTTGACAAATTCTGTTGCCTCTTCCATTATTGTGAAATCTGCACCTGTGTTTGTATCAAATACTTTATCAAAACCTAGAGCTTTTAGAGCTGATACCATCTTACCAGTTACATTAGTTCCTATTTCCATTCCAAATTCTTCACCAAGTGCCACTCTTACAGAAGGCGCAGTTTGTACTACAACATATGTATCTGGGTCTTTTAATTTTGCCCATACATCATTTATATTTTCTTTTTCATGAAGTGCTCCTGTTGGGCAAGATTCTATGCATTGCCCACAAAATGTACAGTCTACATCATTTAAGCTATGGTCATATGTTGTAGATATGCAAGATTCAAAGCCTCTATTTATACAATCGATTGCTCCTATTTTTTGTACATTTTTACATGTTGCAACACATCTTCTACAAAGTATACATTTGTTAAAATCTCTTACTATTGATGGAGATTTATCGTCTATTTTATGTACAGATTTTTCTCCTACAAATTCATTATCTAGTACATTAAATTTTATAGCTAAATCTTGTAGTTCACAATTTCCAGATCTAGTACATGTTAAACAGTCTTTTGCATGATTAGAAATAATTAAATCTAATATAACATGTCTTGCTTCTAGAACATTTTGTGTATGAGTATGAACAACCATTCCTTCTTCTACTGTTTGAATACATGATGTCGCAAATCCCCTTCTTCCTTCTACTTCAACAATACACATTCTGCAATCGCCAACTTCATTTATATCTTTTAGAAAGCATAATGTTGGTATGTCTATTCCCGCTTGTCTTGCAGCATCTAGTATTGTTGTTCCTTCTGGTACTACTACTTTTTTATCATCTATTTTTAAATTTACCATTTTTTCCTCCTACTACACTCTAATTATGTACAATCTATTTTTATTATCCAATTGCATGGAATGGGCAAGTTTTTATACAAGTTCCGCATTTTATACATTTATCTTGATTTATCACTCTTTTTTCTCTTCCTTCACCTTCAATTGCTCCTACTGGGCAGCTCTTTTGGCAAATTCCACATCCTTTGCATTTTTCTTCATCTATTTGAATTTTAGCTAAAGCTTTACATTCCATTGCTTTACATTCTTTTTCAATTGCATGTTGTCTAAATTCATCTCTAAAATATTTCATTGTACTTATAACTGGATTTGGTGCACTTTGTCCTAGTCCACATATACTTGCTTTTTGTATATTAACAGCTAGTTTTTCTAAACGATATATATCATATTCTTCGCCTTCTCCTGAGCATAGTTTTTCTAGTATTTCTAACATTCTTTTAGTTCCAATTCTACAAGGAGTACATTTACCACAGCTTTCGCTTACTGTAAACTCTAAATAGAATTTTGCTAAGCATACCATACATTTAGTATCATCCATTACTATAAGCCCACCAGATCCCATCATTGAGCCTATTTGTTTTAATGATTCATAATCTATTGGTGTATCTAAATGTTCTTTTGGTATACAACCACCTGATGGTCCTCCTGTTTGTGCAGCCTTAAAATCTCTACCATTTGGTATTCCTCCACCTATATCGTATACAATTTCTCTTAACGTAGTTCCCATTGGAACTTCAACTAATCCAACATTATTTACATTTCCACCCAATGCAAAAACTTTAGTTCCTTTTGAATTTTCTGTACCTATGCTAGAAAACCAATCTGGACCATTTAATATAATTTGTGCTATGTTTGCATATGTTTCAACATTATTTATAAGTGTAGGTTTTCCCCAAAGTCCTACTTTAGCTGGATATGGCGGTTTTACTCTTGGCTGACCTCTTTTTCCTTCTATAGATTCTAAAAGTGCTGTTTCTTCTCCACAGACGAAAGCTCCTGCACCCAGTCTTATTTCTATATCAAAAGAAAAGTTGGTTCCTAATATGTTATTTCCTAACATTCCATATTCTCTTGCTTGATTTATTGCAATCCTAAGTCTTTGTACTGCTATTGGATATTCTGCTCTTACATATATAAATCCTTTTTTAGCACCTATTGCAAATCCTGCT
>CALXPX010000133.1 GCA_944390305.1 uncultured Clostridia bacterium | reverse complement strand
ATAAAATTATATCACGGAAATGATATAATATAAAGTTTTGGGTAACTTTAAAACCCTAAATATATTATACAAGGAGAAGAAAAATATATGATAAAAGTTTTAGTAAATGGTTGTAATGGAAAAATGGGACAAGAAGTAGTAAATGCTATTATAAATAATGAAAAATTTGAAGTACTTTGTGGTGTAGATATGAGTGATACTGGTAAGTACATATTCCCAGTATATACAAAAATAGAAGAAATAGCAGAAAAACCAGATGTAATAGTGGACTTTTCAGTTCCAAAGGCAACAATAAATATTTTAGAATTTGCTAAAAATAATCGTGTACCAATAGTTATTGCAACTACTGGACTTAGTGAAGAAGAAAATACATACATAAAAGAGTGCAGTAAAGTAATTCCTATATTTCAATCACCTAATATGTCTTATGATATTAATTTAATGAAAAAAGTGGTAGCAGAAGTTGCAAAAATGCTTAAAGATACAGATATAGAAATAATAGAAACACATCATAATAGAAAAGTAGATGCTCCTAGTGGTACTGCATTAACCCTTGCAAATAGTATAAATGAAGCATTAGACAATACTAAAGAATATGATTTTGATAGATTTTCAAAAAGAGAAAAACGTAAAAAAAATGAAATAGGATTTTCTTCTATAAGGGGAGGAAACATAGTTGGAGAACATACAGTTAGCTTTTTTGGAGAAAATGAAACATTTGAAATAACACATAGAGCATATTCAAGAGGTGTATTTGCAGAGGGAGCATTAAAGGGTGCAGAATTTTTAGTAAATAAAAATAATGGATATTATACAATGGAAGATATTACATAAAAAATAAATATAGAATAAATGAAAAAACATTAAAAAGCTCTTATAAAGAGAGCTTTTTTTCTATTTGAGACCAGACATTATCTGTGTATATTTTTCTTTCAGAAGAAAATGGTAAAAATAATAAGTCGTGAAGCGGATTTAATACATTTTGAATATCTTTAACTTTATTATCTACTTTAGTTACAGCAATTTTATCAGCTTTGTTTGCTATAATTAAACAAGGTAGATTTTGACTAATAATATAATCATACATTAATTTATCATTTGGGGTAGGTAAATGTCTTATATCAACTAAAAATATAATTAAAGAAATATTTTTACTTTTCTTTAAATATTCTTCAATGAATTTTCCTACTTCTACTTGCTCTTTTTTAGACATTTTACTAAAACCATAACCAGGAAGATCAACAAAGTAAAAGCTATTATTAATACTATAAAAATTAATTAATCTAGTTTTTCCTGGTTCACTACTTGTCCTAGCTAGTTTTTTTCTATTTAGCATAGTATTTATAAAAGAAGATTTTCCAACATTTGATTTTCCAACTAATACTATTTGAGGTAAATCATCATTTGGATATTGTTTAGGACTTACTGCAGACACTTTAAATTCACAATTTTTTATAATCATAATTTAAATAGATATCTTAAATAGATATATCCTCCTTTTAAAATTTATTATTTATTTTAACATAATATAAAATAAAATTCAAATAATAAAATGTAAAATGGTAATTTGCAAAAATAAAGAAGTATGAAGTAGAAGAGGCAGAGAAACTTCATGAAAAATTTTAAGAATTATTATCTGAAGTAAAAGACTATTTTGCAGGTATCAGATAAAAAAGTCCAAAAGCGTAAGCTTAAGGGCTTTTTTACTAACAAATATTTTTAAATATAAAAATTTTGTTAATTTTTTGGAATTAATTTTTTTGTACCTCCCATATAAGGCCATAAAACTTCTGGAATATCTACACTTCCATCAGGATTGTAATGATTTTCTAAAAGTGCAATTAGCATTCTTGGAGGAGCAACTACTGTATTATTTAATGTATGAGCAAAATAATTTCCTTTTTCTCCTTTTATACGTATACCAAGTCTTCTTGCTTGTGCATCAGTTAAGTTTGAACAACTTCCAACTTCAAAGTATTTTTTCTGTCTAGGGCTCCATGCTTCAACATCACAAGATTTAGCCTTTAAATCTGCTAAGTCTCCGCTACAACATTCTAAAGTTCTTACAGGGATATCCATACTTCTAAATAATTCTACTGTATATGACCATAATTTATCATACCAATTCCAACTATCTTCTGGTTCACATACAACTATCATTTCTTGTTTTTCAAATTGATGTATACGATAAATTCCTCTTTCTTCAATACCATGAGCACCTTTTTCTTTTCTAAAACAAGGAGAATAAGATGTCATTGTATAAGGAATTTCTTTTTTATCTAATATTTGACCTTTAAACTTACCAATCATAGAATGTTCACTAGTACCTATTAAATATAAATCTTCACCTTCTATTTTATACATCATTGCATCCATTTCTTCAAATGACATAACACCATTTACAACATCTCCATGTATCATAAAAGGTGGAATACAATAAGTGAATCCCTTATTAATCATAAAATCTCTTGCATAAGTTATTACTGCTGAATGTAATCTTGCAATATCACCTGTTAAGTAGTAAAAACCATTTCCAGCAACTCTACGAGCAGCATCTAAGTCTATACCATTTAATTTTTCCATAATATCTGTGTGATATGGTATTTCATATTCAGGTACAACTGGATCACCAAATTTTTCGATTTCAACATTATGAGTGTCATCTTCTCCAATAGGAACACTATCTGCTATAATATTAGGAATTTTCATCATTCTTGATTTTACTTCAGATGAATATTTATCTTCTAATTTTTCATTATCTTCTAATTCTTTATTAATTTCTTGTACTTTCTTTTTTATTTCTTCTGCATCTTCTTTTTTTCCTTCTCTCATTAACATGCCAATTTGACTGCTTAATGAATTTCGCATACTTCTAAGTTCATCACCTTTTAAAGTAGCTTCTCTATTTTTTTTGTCAAATTCAATTATTTCATCTACAAGTGGTAATTTTTGATCTTGAAATTTTTTCTTTATATTTTCTTTTACAATTTCTGGATTTTCTCTTAAAAATTTAATGTCAATCATATTAAACACCTTCACTTAACTTATTTTTAGTATTATGTAACTATTTTATCATCAAATATACATTTTTACAATATTTTTTGGGATTTTTTTGCATATTTGGAAATTATACTGAATATAATAGAAAGAGGGAAAAGACTAACTATATGAAGTCAATAGCAAAATGAAAAAAAGTTAAATTTTTTTAGTACATTGAAAAATGCATGACAAA
>CALXPX010000132.1 GCA_944390305.1 uncultured Clostridia bacterium | reverse complement strand
ATCTATAACTACAATAGATTCTTCTAGTAAAATATTTGAACAATTATTATAGCAACTTTCAAATACAACTACCTCACATGAACCATAAAGATCTTCTACTGTAACAAATGCCATTATTTTATTTGTTTTCGTAAACTTCTTTTTTATTTTTGTTATAATTCCAACAAATTTTACTCTTTGGCCATCTTTTATATTTGTTTCTCTATTTTCTAATACCTCTTCATTTGCTTCTTTTAATTGTAATATATTTACATTTGAAATTTCTTCTATTTGTTTTCTATATTTTTCTAATGGATGTCCAGATATATATATACCTAGCATTTCTTTTTCCATTGTTAAAAGTTCTTTTTCTGAAAATTCTTTAAGCTCTGTATATGTATATTTCATTTTATTCATTTCTTGTGTATCATTTCCTAGATCAAACATTGTAACTTGCCCTGAGAATGCTTGATTATTGGCGTCTGCAATCATATCTATTATACTTTCAAAAGACGCTATAAGTGTACTTCTAGTTTTTCCTAAGTTATCAAATGCTCCTGCTTTTATTAAACTTTCTATACATTTTTTATTAACAGATTCTCCATAAATTCTTTCACAAAAATCTGAAAAATCTTTAAATTTTCCATTTTCTTCTCTTTCTTTTACTATACTATCTACTGCAGCTATTCCTACATTTTTTATACTTCCAAGTCCAAATCTTATAGACTCTCCTGATGCTGTAAATCTTGTAAAACTTTGATTTATGTCTGGTTTTAATATTGCAATATTTTTCTTTTTACATTCATCTATATATATAGGTACTTTATCTAAATTTCCCAAAAAGCTATTAAGCATTGCAGCCATAAATTCTGCTGGATAATATGCTTTTAAATAAGCTGTTCTATACGCTATTACTGCATAACACGCTGCATGTGATTTATTAAATGCATATTTTGCAAATTCTGCCATTTCATCAAAAATTTTATTAGCTGAAACTTCATCTATTCCATTTCTTACGCAACCTTTAATTTCAATATTTCCATTTTCATCAAGTTTTCCATGGACAAAATTTTCTCTTTCTTTTGCCATTACATCCAATTTTTTCTTTCCCATGGCTCTTCTTACTAAGTCCGCTCTTCCTAGTGAATAACCTGCTAAATCTCTTACTATTTGCATAACTTGTTCTTGATATACCATACAACCATAAGTTACAGATAAAATTGGTTTTAGACTAGGATGAGTATATACTGCATGTTCAGGGTCTTTTTTATTAGCTATATATCTAGGTATTTGGTCCATTGGTCCTGGTCTATATAGTGATACTCCAGCTATAATGTCTTCTAGACAGTCTGGTTTTAGTTCTTTCATAAAGTTAGTCATTCCACCAGATTCAAATTGAAATATTCCAACAGAGTCACCATCTTGCCAAAGTTTATATACTTTAGGATCATTCATTTCTTTATCAAATTGTACATCAATTCCTTTATTCTTTTTTACTAAATCTATAGCATCACGAATAACAGTTAATGTCCTTAATCCTAAGAAGTCCATTTTTAAAAGTCCTAATTCTTCTAGAGTTGTCATTATATATTGTGTAGAAATAATATTATCTCTTGCATAAAGTGGTACATAATTTACAACTGGTTCACGAGCAATTATAATTCCACACGCATGAGTAGATGCTTGTCTTGGAAGTCCTTCTAATGCCATTGCTATATCTAACAAATTGTGTATATCTCCGTTTCCTTCATATAAATCTCTAAGCTCTTTATTTTGTTCAATAGCTTTGGCTATTGTAATATGAAGTTCATTTGGAATCATTTTAGCAAGTTTATCTGCCTCTGCATAGGATACATCTAATACTCTTGCTACATCTCTTATTACCATTCTAGCAGACATTGTTCCAAAAGTAATTATCTGAGATACATGGTCATGCCCATATTTATTTGATACATAGTCTATTACATCTTGCCTTTTTTCATAATCGAAATCTATATCAAAATCTGGCATGCTTATTCTTTCTGGGTTTAAAAATCTTTCAAAAATAAGTCCATATTTTATAGGATCTATATCTGTTATTTCTATTGCATATGCAACTATAGAACCTGCTCCGGAACCACGTCCTGGACCTACTGGTATATTATTAGATTTAGCAAAATGCACATAGTCCCAAACAATCAAGAAATAGTCAGTATATCCCATTTTATTTATTACATCTAGTTCATATCCTTCTCTATCCCATATCTCTTTAGGCGGATTATCTCCATATCTTTTCCTTATTCCATCATCTGTTAATTTTTTCAAATAATCAAAATGTGTTTCAAACTCTTTTGGTACTTCATAATTTGGAAGTATAGTATGTCCAAATTCGAATTCTACATTACATTTCTGGGCTACCTTAATAGTATTTTCAATTGCATCTGGTACATTTTTAAAATACTCTATCATTTCTTCTTGAGATTTTATATATAATTCATCAGATTCAAATCTCATTCTATCTTCATCTGACATCTTTTTACCAGTTTGTATACATAATAAAACTTCATGATTATATGCATCTTCTTTTCTTAAATAGTGCGAATCATTTGTAGCTAAAAGTGGTATATCTAGTTCTCTTGCCATTTCTACTAATTTTTGATTTACCATAACTTGCTCTTTTACACCATTATTTTGTATCTCTAAATAATAGTCCTCACCAAATAAGTTTTTAAACCAAATAGCAGATTCTTTAGCTCCACTTATGTCTCCATTTGCTATTTTAGATGCAATTTCTCCAGCTAAACATGCACTAGAACAAATTAAACCTTCATGATATTTTTCTAGAGTTTCTTTATCTATACGAGGTTTATAATAAAAACCATCTGTGAAACCTAAAGATACTAATTTTGTTAAATTTTTATATCCTTCATTATCTTTTGCAAGTAAAATAAGATGATTGTATTTAGAATCTAAGACAGGATCTTTATCTGACATTGTTCTTGGTGCTACATAAACTTCACAACCTATTATTGGTTTTATTCCATTTGCTTTGCATGCTTTATAAAAGTCAATTACGCCAAACATAACACCATGGTCAGTAATTGCCATAGCATCCATTCCTAACTCTTTTGCTCTTACTGGCAAGTCTTTAATTCTATTTGCCCCATCTAATAGACTGTACTCACTATGAACATGTAGGTGCACAAATTTGCTATTTAACATTTAAGTATTATCCTTTCTTTTAAAGTTTCATATTATTTTTTATTTGATTCATAATTTTGGGTTTATTATATCATTTGAAATAAAGTTTTTCAACGTTTAGAATAGTAACTTTAACTTTAATTTTAATATTTATCATCTCTTCTATAAACCATGTTTTCTAATCTCCAAGCATTTATTTGCAATTTCATTATATCCTATCTAATTAATTTGGGGCGTTTTTTACATGTTTAAAAAACGTAAAAAAAGCATCACGTTAGTGATGCATATTGGTATTAGAATAGATATATAGACACAAAATTATACGAATTACAAAAAAGATGATATAATATTATGTAAATGT
>CALXPX010000131.1 GCA_944390305.1 uncultured Clostridia bacterium | reverse complement strand
CATTTAAGTCTGGCATTTTTGTTTTAGCAATTTCTTCAACTTGTGCTTTTGAAAGTTTTGCTACTTTTTCTCTGTTAGGTTTTCCAGAACCTTTTTCTATTTTAGCTGCTTTTTTTATTAGTACAGCCATTGGTGGTTCTTTTGTTATGAAATCAAAAGATTTGTCTTTATGAACTGTAATAACAACTGGTATAATTAATCCAGCTTGTTTTGCTGTTCTATCATTAAATTGCTTTACGAAGTCCATGATATTAACTCCACTACCACCTAAAGCTGGTCCAACTGGTGGAGCTGGTGTTGCCTTTCCTGCTGGAATTTGTAATTTAATGATAACCTCTTTTGCTTCTTCTTTCTTATTTCCTGCCATGTTTTGCACCTCCTTTGGTTTGTATATCAAAAATAATTTATAAAAGAATTAGTCATACTAATTCGTTTTAACTATTTAACTTTCTCAACTTCTGAGAAATCTAATTCTACTGGAGTTTCTCTTCCAAACATCGAAACTAGAACTTTAACTTTATGCTTATCTTTATTAATTTCTGTTACAGTTCCTGTGAAGTCAGTAAATGGTCCATTTATTATTCTAACTTGATCATTTATTTCATAATCTACATTTATAGACTGAATATCAAATCCCATTTTTCTAATTTCACTTTCCGTTAATGGAATAGGGTCTGTTCCTGAACCAACAAATCCAGTAACACCTCTTGTATTTCTAACAATATACCAAGTTTGTTCTGTTACTATCATTTTTATTAAAACATATCCTGGAAAAACTTTTTTTAAATTTGTTTTCCTTTGACCTTCTTTTATTTCTATTTGTTCTTCCATAGGAACAACAATATCAAAAAAGAATTCTTGTAGTTCTCTGTTTTTTATTGTCTTTTCCAAATCTGTCTTAACTTTATTTTCATATCCAGAATATGTATGCACAACATACCATCTTGGTTTTAAGTCATAATCCTTTTGAGACATAATTTAGCCTCCCTTTTTGTTATTCTTCTACATTATTTTCAGTTACTACCAAATTTGTTTCAGTAGCTTCAGTTTCGTTTGCAGTATTTTCCTCTGTTACTGTATTTTCTTCTACTGCATTATCTACTGTTTCATTTACGCTTATACTATTTTGAGCCTTCTTGATTTGTTCTACTTCAAATTTATTTAAGTAATCAAAAGCTAAATCTAGCACAAATATAATAGCTGAAATAAGTAATACCATAACTATTACTACTGCTGTATTGGAAAATAGTTCTTTTCCTTTAGGCCAAGTAACCTTTTTTAATTCAGCTTTAAAGTCCTTAAACCAACTTTTTTTAGTTGATTTATCTTTTACTTTACTTTTCTTGTCTTTTTTTGATTCTTTTGATACTTTCTTTGTTCCTTTTACATCATTATTTGAAGCATCTTCTACTGGTGTTTCTTCTTGGATTTGTTCTTTTTGATTAAGATCTTTCTTTTCTACATTTTTTTTGCTAGTCGATTGCTTCTTTTTATTATTTTTAGGCATTTTGCTTTCCCCCTTAAAAAGGCTTATTTTGTTTCTTTATGCATTGTATGTTTTTTGCAGAATTTACAATATTTTTTTAATTCCAATCTTTCTGCATTGTTTTTCTTATTTTTATCCGTAACATATGTTCTATTGTGGCACTCTGTGCACTCTAATGTTATATGTTCTCTTGCTCCTTTTGCAGCCATTTTATACACCTCCAGCTTAAACTCTTTATATTGTTATCTTATAACTTTTACTAGCGTATGCATTAAATCTACATACGCTAGAATATTTTATCACAAATTATACTAGATGTCAACAATTTTATGGTAAACCGTAAAAAAACTGATTCCATATAGTAAATTTCCAAACAATTAATATTATACTTTATAATTTCATAATAAATTATGCTCATATCTTCATATTCGCAAATGTTCAGAGTTACAAATATAGAATTGGTCTGCATGAATGATATGCATCATCACCTTTTAGAGTAGCAGTACGATTGCTAGTAGTAACTCCACTATCACTAGTATAATAGCTCCCTCCTCTACAAACTAAAGGAAGAAGGGGACTTGTATTAGCATTCGTTTCAGTACTCCATTCTCTTGTATTTCCTGCCATATCAAATATATTACATCTTTCATCTTTATTTGTTCCATCTGTTGCTTCTCCACATTTTGCAATTGTATCTTGCAATCTATTTTGTACAGAATAATCTTCATCTTTGTTACACTCTTGTATAAAAAATATTGCTGTATCCCATGCATAACTATTTATTAAATCACTTGTGAAATTACTACTATTATACATATCTCGGCAAAGAGTTGCTGCTTGTTGTTGTGTTATATAATTATATGGATACACTCCTGCTTTACATACTATTGGGTTGTTGTCACTTGTACTACTTGTCCTTGGATATCTATAACCGTAAGATCCATCGCCTCCCTCGTAGCGTCCTATATAATATCCACCATTTAAATTAGCTTTATACAAAAAATCTTCTATATCTTTTGCTACTGTATTTACAAATACAGTTTCAGCATGTTCACTAGGCGTTTCTTCTTTATAAAAGCCTGAATATGCACTTGGTTTACCTTCACTATCAAAACTATATCTTCCTAGTATTATTTCTTTTTCTCCATTAGTGGTTTGTATTTTTCCTACTGGTACCCATACAAATTGACTTCCCTTTGTATTACTATCTCCTCCACTTACATCCTCTATTACTATTCCATCTTCCACATTAGCATCTGGATTTACTACTTTAAATCCTCCGTGGTACTTTTACTTCATTATCTAATGAATCTGTAAATGTGTAGTTTGTTGAAGGAACATACGTTCCTGTTATTTTTTGCCCATTTACATATGCTGTTTTTCCATTCATTATATCTGCTGAGGTTGCTGTTGCATCAGACGTATTTAAGCTTTCTAATGTTCCTGTTATTCCTCCAATTGTTATTCCTTTTCTTATGTATTTTGCAATTAGACTTGAACTTGTATTTTCTCCTAATTTATATTTTTCTTCTTCTGCTCTTTTATTTACTATTACATTTCTTATTAATATACTTCCTACTATTATTCCTATTAGAATTACAACTATAATTAATATTAATAACTTTTTGTTTTTTAGATTTTCTATTTTTCTTTCTTTTGACATATTTTCCCCCATATTTCATTAGTGTTTTTCGAAATTTCATTCCTATAATATTTTATACATTTAACTTTTATATTTGTCAATTGCTTTTTGTAATTTGTATTTATAAATTCTATTATTTAAATATTCTAATAGAATTTAATACTGTAAGCAGTGTGATTCCTGTATCTGCTGCTACAGCAAGCCATACAGGAGCTATTCCTATAAGTCCTAAAATTAAAACTATTAATTTTGCAAGTAATGATATAAATATATTTTCATTTACTACTTTTATTGTTTTTCTTGCAATACTGACTATTGTAGGTAACGCATTAATATTATTAGAAATTAATATACTATCTGCTGCACTTTCTGCAATATCTGTTCCTTCACCCATGACAATTCCAAAATCTGCATTTGCTAGTACTGGACTATCATTTATTCCATCACCTATAAATATTACTTTGTTATTTTGTTTAATTTTCTTTATCTCTTCTACTTTACCCTCTGGAAGTAAGTCAGCCTTAAATTCTATATTTCCGCACTCTTTAGCAATTTTTTCTGCATTTTTAATATTATCTCCTGTAAGCATTACTGCTTTTTTTATGCCTAATTCTTTTAATCTTTCTATAGTTTCTTTTACCTTACTTCTTATTTCTTCTTTTAAAATAATATATCCTAGTATATCATCATTTTTAGAAATTATTATAGCACTTTCAGGAATATTTAGCTCTTTATATCTTTCTATCTTCATCTTATCTAAAAATTTAATATTTCCGATCAAAATTTTATCTTCATTAATATATCCCAAAATGCCAAGTCCTGCTAGTTCTTTTTGTTTTTTTACATCCAACTTTTTAATTCTATTATATTCAGCATACCTTACAATAGCAGTAGATATTGGATGGTTAGAATTACTTTCTAAACTATACGCATATTCAAGGATTTGTTCATTAGTAATATCCTCATCTAAAATATGAATTTCTTTAACATTCATTTTTCCAGTAGTTATCGTTCCAGTTTTATCCATAGCAATAACTGTTGCTTTTGCTAAGTCTTCTATGTGCTTTGTTCCTTTTATAAGCATTCCTTTTTTAGAAATAGCTCCTATGCATGAAAAATATGCAAGTGGTATTGATATTACTATACTGCATGGGCAAGATGCTACTAAAAATACTAATGCTTTTTTAATCCATATTATAAAATCCTGACCAAATACAACTGGGATAATAGCAAGCAAAATAGCCATTATAATAACAATTGGTGTATATATTCTTGAAAATTTAGTTATATACTCTTCTTTTTTTCCTTTATTATTTGTAGCTTCATAAACTAAATCTACTATTTTAGATATAGCTGAATCATTATAATCTCTAATTGCTATGCAAGTTATTACTCCACTTAAGTTAACTGCTCCAGATAAAATTTCATCTCCCTTTTCTACTTCTCTAGGTTCACTTTCTCCAGTTAAACTTGAAGTATCTAGTGATGTTTCTCCTTTTATAATTTTACAATCTACTGATACTACTTCTCCTACTTTTACTAAAATTTTATCTCCCTTTTTTAGTTTTTTTGCATTTATAACTTCTTCTTTTCCATCTTTTATTATATTAGCTGTTTTAACTTGAAGCTTAGCAATTCCATTTATATTACTATTTGTTTTTTCAATAGCTTTATCCTCTATAAATTCACCTAATTTAAATAGTAAAACTATAGCTACACTTTCAGGATATTCACCTATTATAAAAGCTGCAATTATAGCAATTGTCATTAATGTATCTTCTTCAAAATTCAGATGAAATATATTTTTTATTCCCTCAATTATTAAATCATAACCCGCAAAAATTACTGATAATAGATAAATTATTAGTCTATAATTTTCTATTGCTGGTATAAATCCCACTATAAATAATATTAAACTTAATATATATAAAATTATTTTTAATTTGTTATTTTCCTCTTTATCCATTTTGCTCTTCCTTTCATTTTAGTTTTAAATCTAGTTAATTTAAATTATTTTCTATTTTCTTCTTTAATATGCGCAATTGCCATACGAAGTATTGCGTCAATATGTTCATCCTCTAATGTATAATACACTTGTTTTCCCTCTTTTCTATACTTTACTAACTTGGAATTTCTTAAAGTTTGTAGTTGATGAGATACAGTTGATTGATTTAAAGAAAGTAACTCACATAAATCACAAACACATAGTTCTTCATTTAGTAAGCTACATATAATTCTAAGTCTTGTTTCATCTGCAAACACTTTAAACATTTCTGCTAGCTCTCTATTCATATCAATAGAAATTGCTTTTTTCTTTGCTTCATATAATTCATTTTCATGTAACTTTTTCTCTTCACAAATATATTCCTTTTCCATATTTTCCCCCTTCATATTATCATATGCACATATATGCACATATATGCATATATTATGCCTAATTTTTCTTTTTGTCAATACCTAAACACATAAAAAAAGATTATAACATTTTCATGCTATAATCTTTTTTTATTATTTTAATTGTTTAGCAACTTCTTCAGCAAAGTTTTCTTCTTTTTTCTCAATTCCTTCGCCTTTTTCGAATCTAGCAAATCTATTAATTTTAGCTCCTTTTGAAGATACTAAGTTACCAACCTTTTGGCTTGGATCTTTTACGAATTCTTGGTCTAATAAGCAAATTTCTCCATAGAATTTTCCAAGTCTTCCAGCAACTATTTTTTCTGCAACAGCTTCTGGTCTTCCTTCATTTATAACTTGAGCTTTTAATATTTCTTTTTCTTTGTTTACTCTTTCTTCTGGAACATCAGCTTCAGATAAGAATTCTGGTTTAGCAGCTGCTATATGCATACATACATCTTTAGCAAGAGTATCATCTGCATTTTCCATATCTACTAATACACCTATTTTTCCATCTCCATGAATATAGCTTGATACTTTTCCTTCTGTTTCAAATCTAGCAAATCTTCTTATTGACATATTCTCACCAATAGTAGCAACATTATTTGTTAAAACTTCTTGAACTGTAAGAGTATCATTTGAAATAGATTTTTGTGCTAATAATTCTTCTACATTTGCTGGATTATTTACAGCAACTTGTTTTGCAACATCTTTAACAAAAGATTGGAAATCTGCATTTTTAGCAACGAAGTCTGTTTCTGCATTAACTTCTACAATAGCACCTATTTTTCCGTCTTCTGAAATATATGTTTCAACTAATCCTTCTGCTGCTATTCTGTCAGATTTTTTAGCTGCTTTCATAATTCCTCTTTCACGTAATAATTCTATTGCTTTTTCTTCGTCTCCATTAGTTTCTGTTAAAACTTTTTTGCAGTCCATCATACCTGCACCTGTCTTTTCTCTTAACTCTTTTACTTGAGCCGCAGTAATCATAATAAATTCCTCCCTTTTATTAAAATTATTCATTTTCTTCTGAATTTGCAACAACCTCTTCCATACTCATTTCTTCACTTTCTTCAAGTGGTTGTTCTTCTTCTGTCTCTAAAATTTCTCCTTGCTTTCCTTCTATAACTGCATTTGCTAATACGTCTGTAACTAATTTTACAGCTCTAATTGCATCATCATTTCCTGGTATTACATAATCTACATCATTTGGATCACAGTTTGTATCTACTAATCCAACTATTGGTAGACCTAATTTTCTAGCTTCTTTTATTGCTATATGTTCTTTCTTAGGATCTACTACAAATATAACATCTGGAACTACTTCCATGTTTTTTATTCCGCCTAAATTCTTTTCAAGTTTATCCATTTCTTTCTTTAATAGAATAACTTCTTTTTTAGGTAATACATCGAAAGTTCCATCTTCTTGCATTTTTTCTAATTCTTTTAATCTTTCAATTCTTTTTCTGATAGTCTTGAAGTTTGTTAATGTTCCTCCAAGCCATCTTTCATTTACATAGAACATTCCACTTTTTTCAGCTGCTTCTTTTACACAGTCCTGAGCTTGTTTCTTTGTTCCTACGAATAAAATTGTTTTTCCATCTTCTGCTTGCTCTTTTATAAAAGCATAAGCCTCATCTAATTTTTTTGATGTCTTTTGTAAATCAATAATATGGATACCATTTCTAGCTTGGAATATATATTCAGCCATTCTTGGATCCCATCTTCTTGTTT
>CALXPX010000130.1 GCA_944390305.1 uncultured Clostridia bacterium | reverse complement strand
TTTGCTTTTCTTGGCATTTTTCTCCTCCTTAGTTAAAGTATAATATACTCATAATATAATATAACAAAGAAAATTTTTAATCAATAGAAAAAAGAAAAAAATATAAAAAATTTGTCTTTTTTTATTTACATTTGTAGAAAATTTGTATACAATATCTCTAGTATCAAAAACTAAAGAAAATTAGAGGAGGGGCATAAAAAATATGAAAATTTTAATGCTAACGTGGGAATATCCACCAAGAATTGTAGGAGGAATAGCAAGAGTTGTACATGATTTATCACATAGAATGATAAAAGACGGACATGAAGTTACAGTTGTAACATATAAGGACGGAAATGCCCCATATTTTGAAGACGATAAAGGTGTAAAAGTATATAGAGTAGATAACTATATGATAAATCCAAATAACTTTATTGATTGGATTATGCAATTAAATTTTAATATGCTTGCAAAAGCAAATGAGCTTATAGCTAAAGAAGGAAAATTTGATGTTATACATGCTCATGATTGGCTTGTAACATATGCTGCAAAATCACTTAAAGAATCACATAATATTCCAATAGTAGCAACTATTCATGCAACAGAAAATGGAAGAAATAGTGGAATACATGATGAAACTCAAAGATATATAAATGATACAGAATGGCTACTTACATATGAATCTACAGAAGTAATTGTAAATAGCAATTATATGAAATGTGAACTTCAAAGAATATTTGGACTTCCTTTTGAAAAAATAAATGTAATACCAAATGGAATTAATTTAAATAACTTTACTGGAATAGAGAGAGACTATGATTTCAGAAGACAATTTGCTATGGATAATGAGAAAATTATATTATATGTAGGAAGACTTGTCTATGAAAAAGGAATTCAAAATTTAATAGGCGCAATGCCAAAAATATTAAATAATTATCATGATGCTAAATTAGTAATATGCGGCAAAGGCGGAATGATGGATGAATTAAGACAAGAAACTAAAAATTTAGGAATAGAAAATAAAGTGTACTTTGCAGGATATTGTGATTCTAAAAAGGTTCAAAAAATGTATAAATGTGCAGATATAGCTGTTTTCCCAAGTACATATGAACCATTTGGAATAGTTGCTCTAGAAGCAATGCTTGCAGGAGTTCCAACAGTAGTATCAGATGTTGGTGGACTAAATGAAATAGTTGAGCATGGCGTAGATGGAATGAAAAGTTATGCAGGAAATTCAAATTCAATAGCAGATTCAGTATTAGCTTTGCTATTTGATGCAAAACTAGGAAGTGCAGTATCTAAAAATGCTGTAAAAAAAGTAAAGGAATTATATAATTGGAACAAAATAGCACAAGATACACACTATGTTTATGAACAAGCAATTTGTCAAACAGAAGCACAAAGACAAGCAGAAAAAATTGCTCAAGAAAAAGCAGAAAAAGCAAAAAGATCTCAAAATCCAAGCAAAGAATTATCAAATCTATTAACTTTCAGAAAAAGAAGTGCATATGCATAATATTAAAAAAAGAAAGGTAAAATATATATATGGAAATCTATGATTCAGCAAACAGACTAGCAGAAGAAATAAGAAATTCAAAACAATATAAAGACCTAAAAAGAGCAAAAGATGAATTAATGGCAAATGCTGAAAAAAGGCAAATGATTATAGAATTTGAAGAATTAAAAAAAGAAATACAATTAATGGAAATACAAAAACAAAAAAATGAGCCAATAGATGAAGAAAAGAAAAAAGAAAAACTAGCTAAAATGTATAATGTATTAATTGAAAACAAAGATATTAAGGCTTATTTTGATTATGAAATAGCTTTCAATCAATTAATGGTAGATATAAATAAAATTATAGGAAATAGTATAAAAGACGTTTTATAAAATTTTTAAGGAGGCATTTACTTATGAAAAAAAGTGAAAATGGTATAACATTAATATCACTAGTAATAACAATAGTAGTATTATCATTACTTGCAAGTGTTTTAGTAAGTGCCTCTATAGATAATAGCCCAGCAATAGAGACATTAAATCAAATGCAAGATTCTTATTATGAAGAGCAGACAAAAACAGAAGAAAGAATAAATGAAATGACAGACGGTTGGGAAGATATTATATTATAAACTAAGGAGGAACAAATGAAAGCAAATGTTGCATGGAGTACAGATGAAAATGCTTATCAAGCCGGAAAAGCATGTGCTAAAAAAGCAGTTTTAGATTTAATTCAAACCAAAGTAGCATTTTTATTCAGTTCAGTAAATTATGATCAAAGAAAACTTTTAGAAGGGGCAAAAGAAGAATTAGGTTCAGCTCCTATCATAGGTTGTACATCAAATGGAGGTATATTAGTACCAGATGGTTATATAACATCAAATAGTGGTTTTGCAGGGATTTTAGCTTTAGGTGATCCTGATACAGCAGTTGGAGTTGCTGGCTCACCAAAGTTACTAACTGCTAGAGAAACTGGAAGAGAAGTTGCAATTGATGCTATGAAAAAAGTAGGAACTACTTTTTCACCATCATATTTTTTCATGATAGCAAATCCAGGAGAAGAAGAAGAATATGCAAAAGGAATCCAAGATATAATTGGAGATGTACCAATGTTTGGAGGAAGCGCAGCTGATGACGATCTAACAGGTAAATGGAAAATATTTACGGGAGATAAGGTGCTTTCTGAAGGAGTCGCGGTAGCATTTTTCTATACAAACAAAAAGATTATAAATGAATATACTGGAAAATATCATGAAACAATAAATTCAGGAGTAATAACAAAAATAGAAGGTAAAAGAACATTAAAAGAAATAGATGGAATACCTGCTATGAAAAAATATGCAGAATGGACAGGTATAAAAACAAGGGAGCTAATGGGAGATAAAATATTAACTGCATCAATATTAAAACCAATAGGAATTAAAACTCCAACGGGTAATGTGACTTTAATTAGACATCCTATGAAGGGAAATTCAGATTATTCAATAAATCTTGGTAATGATTTATCTGTAAATACAGTTGCTATTCAAATGCAAGCAAGTTTAGATGAACTAATAGAAGCGCCAAAACTTACTCTAAGAAAATTAAAAAAGAAATTACCATCTGAAGCTGCAGCATATCTTTTCATACACTGTGGTGGAAGAAAGATAGCAATAGGTAGTAGAATAAATGAAGTTGCAAAACTAATAAAAGAAGAGGCAGGAGATGTGCCATATATTATGCCATTTACTTTTGGTGAATATGGAAAAGTAGAGCATGAAGCAAATAGTATGGGAGGCCTTATGCTTTCAGAAACAGCATTTTGCAAATAATAAATAGTACATAAGAACAATTATTAAATATAATTGTTCTAATTTATATATTTTAAGGAGGAATATCTATGGAAATAGAGAAATTTGTTTTAAACGAAACATCATATTTTGGTGAAGGAGCAAGAAAGGTTTTACCAGAAGAGATAAAAAAAAGAGGATTTGAAAAAGTATTAGTTGTAACAGATGAATCTTTATACAAAGCAGGTGTAAGTTCTAAAATAACCGATCTTTTAGAGGCTAATAATATTTCTTATGTCTTATATCATGATGTAAAGCCAAACCCACCAATAAAAAATGTATTAGATGGTGTAGATATGTGTAAAAATGAAAAATGCGATTTAATAGTAGCAGTTGGTGGAGGATCAAGTATAGATACAGCAAAAGGAATTAGTATAATAATGACAAATCCAGATAGAAGTGATGTGGTATCTTTAAATGGTCAATCTAATACAAAAAATAAAGGACTTCCAATAATAGCTCTTCCAACAACAGCAGGAACTGCAGCTGAAGTAACAATAAACTATGTTATAACAGATCCAGAAAAAGAAATAAAAATGGTATGTGTAGATGAACATGATATTCCTGTCATAGCAATAGTAGACACAGAACTTATGGCTTCAATGCCAAAATCAGTAGCATCATCAACAGGTATGGATGCATTAACTCATGCAATAGAAGGATATATAACAAAATCAAGAAATATAATGTCACAAATGTTTTCAATGGAGGCAATCAAACTTATATATGATAATTTAAAAAGAGCGGTAAATGATAAAGACCAAGATGCAATAAATAAAGTAGGTCTAGGACAATATATAGCAGGAATGGCATTTTCAAATGTAGGTCTTGGAATTGTGCATTCAATGGCACATCAATTAGGAGCTGTATATGATACACCACATGGTTTAGCAAATGCCATATTACTTCCAACAGTAATGGAGTTTAATGGAGAGACAAGTTATGAAGAATATAGAAAAATATTAACTGAAGCAATGCATATAGATGCTACTGACTTTACAAAAGAAGAAGTAATAAAAACATTTTGTGAATGTATAAAAAATCTATCACATGATGTAGGTATTACGCAAACTGTAAAAGATGTAGGAGCTAAAAAAGAAGATTTTGAAATGCTTGCAGATAAAGCAATGGTTGATCCTTGTAAGCCAGGAAATCCAAGAGAAGTAACAAAAGAAGACTTTATAATGTTATATAATAAGGCTTGGTAAAATATTTAATTTAGGCTGAAACTTTTTCATAATATAGAAGAGGAAGATTATTATAATCTTTCTCTTTGTATGTAAGGCTGAAAATCAACAATAAATGGAATTTTGTGATTTTTACAACAAAAAATACTGGAATTTTGTGAAAGATGTATTGAATATTATAGGAATTTTGTGATATAATGTATTTGGGTGGTGATGTCATGGAACTATTGAAAAGAAAAATAGATAAATATTTGATTGATTGGAAAAATAATACCGATAGGATGCCATTAATAGTAAAAGGAGCACGTCAAATAGGAAAGACAGAGTCAATTAGAAATTTTGCAAAAAACAATTATAAAAATGTAATAGAAATAAACTTTGTATTACAAAAGCAATTTAAGGATATTTTTGATAATGGCTATGAAGTAGACACGATAATAAAAAATATTTCACTTAGAAATCCTCAACTTGAATTTATACCAGGAGATACATTAATATTTTTTGATGAAATTCAAGACTGTATCAATTGCGCTACTTCATTAAAATCTTTTAGACAAGATGGAAGATATGATGTTATTTGTTCAGGTTCATTGATGGGGATAAATTATAATGAGATAGAATCAAATAGTGTTGGAAATAAAGAAGATTATGAAATGCATTCCATGGATTTTGAAGAATTCCTTTGGGCTAAAGGATTTAAAGAAGAGCAAATACAAGATTTGTATGAGCATATGGTAAATTTAGAACCTTTTTCAGAGACAGAACTTTCTGTAATGTTTGAAAATTTTAAGGAATTCATGGTAATAGGAGGTATGCCAGCAATAGTAAAATCCTTTGTCGAAAACAATAATTACAGTGGTACACTAAAAATGCAAAAACAAATTTTGTTGGACTATGAAGAAGATATAACTAAATATGCTGGTGGATTAGATCATGGAAAAATTCTAAATGTATATAGAAAAATTCCAGTTTTTCTTGGAAATAAGAATAAAAAATTTCAAATATCAAAAATAGAGCCAGGGGCAAGAAATAGAGAATATGTTGGAACAATAGATTGGTTAATAGATAGTGGCATAATTAATATATGCTATTGCCTAGAGCAACCAGAACTTCCACTAGGAGGAAATTTTAATCCTGATAATTATAGAATATATTTTAGTGATACAGGATTACTAATTGGTTCACTAGATGAAGAAGCACAAGAAGACTTGAGAAATAATAAAAATTTCAATACTTACAAAGGGGCAATTTATGAAAATGTAATTGCAGATATGTTAGTAAAAGAAGGATATAATTTATATTTTTATAAAAATGAAAAAGGAACAATAGAAATGGACTTCTTTGTGAGAGACAAAGATTCTCTGATTCCTGTTGAAGTAAAAGCAAATGATAATGCAACTATTTCTTTAAATAATTTAATTGATAGTGATAAATACAAAGATATAAAATACGGAATAAAGCTAGGATGCAAAAACATAGGCTTTAATGGAAAATTCTATACTTTTCCATATTTTCTAACATTTTTGCTAAAGAAATATTTGAAAGAAAATAAATAGCATATACTTAAAAAAGGGAAACAACTCATTGTTTCCCTTTTAAGAAATAAATTAAAAATCACAACTATTTGGTGTTCTAGGATAAGGAATAACATCACGAATATTTTCCATACCAGTAATATACATAAGAAGTCTTTCAAAACCAAGGCCAAATCCAGAGTGAATGTTGCTACCAAATCTTCTAAGATCTAAATACCAATATAGAGGATCTGTGTCAATTCCCATTTCTTTCATACGATTAAATAATTTATTATAATCTTCTTCTCTTTGAGAACCACCCATAATTTCGCCTGCACCAGGTACCTCTAAATCGACTGCTGCAACAGTTTTTCCATCTTCGTTTAATTTCATGTAATAAGATTTAATATCTTTAGGCCAATTTTTTACAAAAACAGGACCATTAAAATATTCTGTAATATATTTTTCATGTTCTTTTGCTAAATCTTCACCATAATCTGGCTGAAATTCCCATTTCCTATCGGCCTTTTTTAGTAAATCTATAGCTTCTTTATGATCAATTCTAACAAAAGATGAATCTAGTAATTTATTTAATTTTTCAATTAATCCTTTTGAAATAAATTTATCACAAAATTCCATTTCTTCAGGGCATTTGTCTAATACTGCTTTAACAACATACTTTAAGAAATCCTCTTCAATATTCATTAATTCATCTAAATCACAAAAAGAAATTTCAGGCTCAATCATCCAAAATTCATTCATATGTGTTTTTGTATTAGAATTTTCAGAACGAAGTGTAGGTCCAAATGTATAGATCTTATTAAATGCTATTGCAAAAGTCTCACCATGTAATTGACCAGAACCTGTTATGAAAGCCTGTTTACCAAAAAGGTCCTTCGAAAAATCAGTTTTTCCATCTTCGGTTGTAGGTAGTGGTTTGGTTAAATCTAAAGTAGTTAACTTAAACATTTCAGCAGAACCTTCACAATCAGCACATGTTATAATAGGTGTATTAACATATACATAACCATTATTTTGAAAATATTCATGAATAGCAAAAGCAGCAACACTTCTAATTCTAAATACTGCACTAAAAGTATTAGTTCTAGGACGAAGATGTGCTTGAGTTCTTAAAAATTCAAAAGAAGTATTTTTCTTCTGAATAGGATAAGAATTATCTGCTAAATTGAATATTTGGACTTTTTCTGCATGCATTTCAAATGGTTGTTTTGCATTTTCTGTTTTAACAATTTTTCCTTCTACTATAATAGAAGAACTAATAGTAAGTTTAGTAAGTTCTTCAAAATTATCTAATTTTTCATCAAATACAATTTGTAAATTTTTAAAGAAAGAGCCATCATTTAGTTCAATAAATCCAAAAGATTTAGAACTACGAACTGTTCTAACTAAACCAGCAACTTGTACATTGTTATTTTCGTAATCACCAGTTTTTCTATACAAATCTTTAATTAATGTACATTTCATAAAATTATCAACTCCTCTTTTTATATAATACCAATATTATACACTAATATACATAAATTAACAATAGCAAAATTTTAAAATAAGAAGTTTTAGTAAATAAATAAGTAAAAATAAAAGAATAATCAATATTAAAATCTAAATTAGAAAAAATGTCGAAAATACTTGAAAAAAAGATTTTGTTAAAATATAATAAGAATAGATTTTAAACGAAGGAGGAATTAATTATGCTAAAATCAAATGTTGCATGGAGCACAGATAAAGATAGTTATAACGCAGGTAAAGCCACTGCTAAAAAGGCTGTTGTTGACCTTGTGCAAACTAAGGTCGCATTTTTGTATACATCAGTAGATAATGATGTAAAAAAAGTAATAGAAGGAGCTAAAGAAGAACTTGGAACAGCTCCTATCATAGGATGTACATCAAGTTCAGGAATCATTGTTCCAGATGGATTTATTTCTTCAGAAAATGGATTCGTTGGAATGTTAGCTATAGGAGATCCAAGTACAACTGTTGGAGTAGCAGGATTAAAGAAACAAAAGACAGCAAGAGAAACAGGTAGATTAGTTGCTATAGAAGCAATGAAAAATGCAGGACTAGACTTTGCACCAGCATATTTTTATATGGTAGCATCACCAGGAGAAGAAGAAGATTATTTAAAAGGTATTGAAGATGTAATAGGAAGAGTACCTTTCTTTGGTGGAAGTGCAGCAGACAATACTGTTGAAGGAAAATGGAGTATTTACACAGGAGATACAATATTCTCAGATGGTGTAGCAGTAGC
>CALXPX010000129.1 GCA_944390305.1 uncultured Clostridia bacterium | reverse complement strand
TTGTTTATTACTATTTCTTTATGGGTACCTGTAAAGGATTCTTCAAAACTTACATCGACTGTATATCTTAAATCGTTTCCTTTTCTTGGACCATTAGATGCTGCATTTCTTGTGCTTCTGCCAAAGCCTCCACCAAATATAGAAGAAACAAAATCATCTACTACATCGTCAAATCCAAATCCACCTGTAGAATATGTATATGTTCCACCATTAAACCCATTAAATCCGTTAAATCCACCAAATCCTGCGCCTCCAGGTCCATTTGATCCAAATTGATCATACATTTTTCTTTTTTGTGGATCAGACAATGTAGCATAAGCTTCTCCAATTTCTTTAAATTTTTCTTCAGCTTCTTTTCTATTATCTGGGTTTGCATCTGGATGCCATTTTTTAGCCATTTTTCTGTATGCCTTTTTTATTTCTTCATCAGAGGCATTTTTATCTACACCTAATATCTCATAATAGTCTTTACTTCCTGCCATATTTTCTCCTTTATTACTAAAGCAAAAGCAGGAATAACCCTGCTAAAGCTCTTATTTATTATCTGTATTTTCTTCTTCTGCTGTTGTTGTTTCAGCATTTGTTGTATTTGTATTATTTGCATCAGATGCATTATTAGCATCTCCATTTTGTGCTGCTTTTTGACTATATAACTTTTCTGAAATTGAATAGAATACTTGTGTCAAACTTTCAGTAGCTTTTTTAATTGCTTCTACATCTTTTCCTTCTAATGCTTTATTTACATTAGCAATTTCTGTTTCAGCTTTAGATTTTTCCTCGCTGCTAATTTTATCTCCTAATTCATCAATTGTTTTTTGGCAATTGTATACTAGGCTTTCTGCATTATTTCTAACCTCAATTTCTTCTTTTCTTTTTTTATCTTCTGATGCATGTGCTTCTGCATCTTTTACAGCTTTATCTATTTCTTCATCTGTAAGGTTAGTAGATGCTGTAATAGATACTTGTTGTTTATTTCCTGTTGCCATATCTTTAGCAGATACATGAACTATACCATTTGCATCAATATCAAAAGTCACTTCTATTTGAGGTACTCCTCTTGGTGCTGCTGGAATTCCTGTTAATTGGAATCTTCCTAAAGTCTTGTTGTCTGCTGCCATTTCTCTTTCACCTTGGATAACATGTACTTCAACACTTGTTTGGCCATCTGCTGCTGTTGAGAATATTTGAGATTTTTTAGTTGGTATTGTTGTATTTCTTTCAATTAATTTTGTAGCAACTCCACCATATGTTTCAATTCCAAGTGATAAAGGTGTTACATCTAGTAAAACTAGGTCTTTAACATCTCCTGAAAGCACACCACCTTGAATAGCTGCACCAATTGCAACACATTCATCTGGGTTTATTCCTTTATCTGGTTCTTTTCCTGTAATTTTCTTTACCATTTCTTGTACGCAAGGTACTCTTGTTGAACCACCAACTAATAATACTTTATGAATTTGATCTGCAGATATTCCTGCATCTCTTAATGCATTTTCAACTGGAGTTCTTGTTGATTCTACTAAATCATGAATTAATTCTTCAAATTTAGCTCTTGAAAGTGTAACATCTAAGTGTTTTGGTCCTGTTGCATCTGCTGTTATAAATGGTAAGTTTATTTGTGTTTGTTGCATTCCAGATAATTCTATTTTAGCTTTTTCTGCTGCTTCTTTTAATCTTTGCATTGCCATTTTATCTGCACTTAAATCAATTCCTTGGCTCTTTTTGAATTCAGATATTAAATAATCTATAATTTTTTGGTCAAAGTCATCTCCACCTAAATGTGTATTACCATTTGTAGCTAAAACTTCAAATACACCATCACCAATATCTAGTATTGAAACATCAAATGTTCCTCCACCTAAGTCATATACCATTATTTTTTGATCTTGGTCTTCTTTATCCATACCAAATGCTAAAGCTGCTGCTGTTGGCTCATTTATAATTCTTAAAACATCAAGTCCTGCTATTTTACCAGCATCTTTAGTAGCTTGTCTTTGTGAATCATTAAAGTATGCAGGTACAGTTATAACTGCCTGTGTAACTTTTTGTCCTAAATAGCTTTCTGCATCTGTTTTTAATTTTTGAAGTATCATTGCTGATATTTCTTGTGGTGAAAATTCATCTCCATCTATTTTTACTTTTTCAGCTGTTCCCATTTTTCTTTTTATAGATATAATTGTATGATCTGGATTTGTAACAGCTTGTCTTTTAGCTATTTGTCCTACTAATCTTTCTCCATCTTTTGAAAATGCAACAACTGAAGGTGTTGTTCTATTTCCTTCTGAGTTTGGAATAACTACTGGTTCTCCTCCTTCCATAACTGCAACACATGAGTTTGTTGTTCCTAAGTCAATTCCTATGATTTTTCCCATAATATTTCCTCCTTGATATTTGGCTTTTGCCAATAATTTTATATATTTTTAAAATTTAAAAACTAATTATTAATAATGAATAAAAAAGATATTTACCAATAATTTAATTTGCTACTACTACTAAAGAATGTCTTAATACTCTATCTCCTATCATGTAGCCTTTTCTAAATTCTTCTTTTATTTCCTTTTCGCCTAAGTTTTCATCTTCAACTAAACTTACTGCTTCATGAAGTGATGGATCAAACTTCTTTCCAACTGTTTCAATCTCTGTAACTCCATTTGCTTTTAGTACATCTTTAAACTGGGCTAATACCATTTCTATTCCATTTTTATATTGTTCATCTTTTGTTTCAGTTTCTGATGCCTTTTCTAGATTATCTAAAACTGGAAGTAATGACATTATAACATCTCCCATAACAGAGCTATATAACGCTGTTCTCTCTTTATCACTTCTCTTTTTGAAATTTTCAAATTCTGCCATAAGTCTTTTTATTCTGTCTTCTTTTTCTTCAATTTCTTGTTTTTGAAGTTTTATTTTATCTTCTAATTCATTTATTTTATTACTTTCATTAGTATCTTTAATTTCTTCTTTTTTTATCTTTTCTTCTTCCATTTTATCCCTCTTTTCCTTTGCCAAGCTCTTTATTAAGCTCATGGCTTATATATTTCATTACTGAAATAACTTTTGAATAGTCCATTCTTGTTGGTCCTATAATTCCTATTGTTCCTAAATCTTTTCCTCCAACTTTATTTTTAAATGTCACTATACTAAAGTCCTTAAGACCATTTATTTCATTTCCTATATACACATTAAAATC
Organism: uncultured Clostridia bacterium; assembly: GCA_944390305.1. Classification (GTDB taxonomy): domain Bacteria; phylum Bacillota; class Clostridia; order TANB77; family CAG-508; genus CAG-793. The sequence goes on along the minus strand of CALXPX010000129.1, from coordinate 9,935 downwards.
TTCTTCATTTTCTAATAAATCAAGTATTAAATTTTTGCTATCTAAAAGATTCATAAAATTTCTTACAAATTCCGTACTTTGAAATTCAGGATTATCAAAAGCTCTATTAGCACCATTTAAATATATTTTTGCTTCATCATTAATTGCTTTATTTATTTGATTTATTATAGGTTTTATAACATCTATCCTATAATTCATCTCTGACATAATATATTGTTCCATTGGCATATCTATTGACGCTAACAGCCTTCCTTTTAGTTTATTATTAAAAATAACATTTAAAGTGTCTACTTGCTCTTGCGTAATATCTTTTTCAAATTTTATAATTGTTTCTTTTATTGTTCCTGTATCTGTTAATATAACTGCCATTAGCATTCTAGAGCCCAGTAAAACAAATTTGATTTCTTCTATTTTTTGTCTATTGGCACTAGGACCTATTGCAACTGTTGTATAATGCGTTACTTCTGAAATTGTATTTGTAGCAATTTTTGTAAGCTCCTCCATTTGGTCAACTTTACTTTGTAATTTTGAGTTAATATACTTTATTTCATTTATATCTAAAGCTTTATCTTTTAATAGTTTATCTACATAAAATCTATATCCTTTATTAGAAGGAACTCTTCCACTTGATGTATGAGTTTTTTCTAAGTATCCGATTTTTTCAAGTTCAGCCATATCATTTCTAACAGTTGCACTACTACAATCTAATTTATATTTTTGAATAAGACTACCTGAACTTACAGGTTCAATTGTATCAATATATTCATTTACAATTGCTTGAAGTATTCTTTTTTTTCTATCATCTAACTCCAATTTTTTCACCTCTTGTTAGCACTCTTGTATTTTGTTTGCTAACTTCATATATATTATATCCATTTTTAGCAAAAGTCAATAGAGATTGCTAATTTTCACAAAAAGTTCACAATTTAAAAACCAAAAAGGATTTTTCATAAAAAGAAAAATTCTTTTTGGTTTTTTCTAAACTCTAAAGTCTGAATAAGCAAATTATAATTTTTTTATATTATTATTCACTTTTTGGAATAAAAGTACCATCATTCCACTCTCCTTCTACCTTACTAAAATTTGGATGTATTTCACTCCCGCTAAACATCATTTCAAAATTTGTTACTTTAATGATGTTCCAGTCGTTTATTGCTGATGCATCAGTTAAGCTAGTACATCCAGAAAACATCTCTGACATATTCTCTACATTACTAACGTCCCAATTTGATAATGGAGTAATATCAGTCAAACTCATAAGATCTCCTCCACCTGAAAACATCCCACTCATATTTGTTACTTTAGAAGTATTCCAATTTTTTAGAGCACTAATATTGGTTAATCCTAAGCAACCAACAAACATTGAACTCATATCTGTAATATTTTTTGTATCCCAATTTAATAAAGCATCAACATTTTTTAAAGCATGATTAGAGCCTACGCCAAACATATTATTTGCATTTGTAACAAAAGTTGCTGCCATATTCTTAAAACCACTAATATCAGACAAGTATGGCAAATTTGCACATATATAAGAACTATCCGGATTAAGATATACGTTTTCACTTTCAGACCACCAGTATATTGTTCCTGTTTTTACCTCTTTGCTAAAGCCTTCCATGTCTATATCTCCATCTACACCCAAAATATTTCTTATCTCTGTTTTTCCACTTTCTTCAAACCACATGTATATAGGACATAATTTTGTTCCTTCTGGTATTAAATCTCTGTATTCTTCTGGATTTTGTTCATATGCATTATATCCATCTGTAAATGATACTATGTTATCTTCTGCCATTGATGATAAATCTGGATTTCCTGTATATCTTTTAATTGCATCTATTGATAAATTCACCGTTCCAATATTTCCATCTAACTCCTGCATACGCATTTTAGTTGCTACATTTTTCCCTACGTCAAACATAGCCATAGTTGTATCTTTTCCATCATTTAATTTCATACTTAACTCATCTATAAAATCTATTGCTTTATTCAATTCTTTTTGTTCATTTATACTTGCCTGCTCATATTTATTTGTCGCATATTGTGATTTTGTAAAAATTCCATTTTGACCTATTGTTAAATTTATCGCTATTCCTGCTAAAATCAATAGAACTATTATAGTAATTACTAATGCTATCAATGTTATTCCGTTTTATTTGCTTTCCCATTTTTTTCATATTGTATTCCTCCACTTTTATTCTTTAGAAACGAAAAACATGTTCTTTAGATACGCCTAAAAAGCATAGGTTTTTCACTGTGCTTGCATAATTCTATTTTATTAAATCCTTCAATATATATATATACAGCCTCAACGGTTTTAAGTATTTCCATTTGTTTTTCTCCTTTGTTTTTCAATTAATATTATACACTTATAATATTATTTTAACAAGTACTTTATTTTTACATTTTATTAATGTCTAAAACTTTATATAGCTTTACTTTCCATAATACCTTTTCTACTTTATGTACCTGTGCAAAATTCAAATTGTAAAAGCTAGTATTTTTAACTATCCACAGAGTTATCCACATTATCCACATGTACCTTTTTGGAATTATTTTTACTTTTCTGTATCTTTATGTAATTATTTGAAACCTTTTGTCAATACTTTTATATAAAAAAATACAAGAGATTTTACTCTTGTATTTTTTTATAGATACACCTTATACACAATATAGCATATTATTACTAATTCAATAAATACTATTCCAGGTACAACCTTTTTAATTAGCTTTTCATCTTGTTTATAATCTAGTAATTGTGAAGTTATTAATACTCCTATACATCCACCTAATATGGTTAATATTATATATATAAAGTTTTTCGCTCCATCTTTTAATTTTATCCATTTCGTTTTTGCATCTATATACATAAAAAACATTGCTATAAAATTTATTATAATTATATATCCAAAAATTATATTATACATATCTTTTTTCCTTCCTAACAATCACTATTTTTTAAAATAAACTCATTTGATTACTTTCACTCATTCCTTTTAGACATCCTGCATTTTGAAGCATTTCAACTGCACTTTTTCCTATTTTAGCTCTTATTTTTAAATCACTTATAGACATGAATTCTCCATCTTTTCTGGCGTCTTCTATTCCTTGTGCAGCAACTGTTCCAAGTCCTGGAATACTATTAAGTGGTGGTCTTATTCCTTCTTCTTCCATTTTAAATTTTGTACTACTTGAATCATATAAGTCGATTGGTAAAAAACTTATTCCTCTTTCATACATTTCATTTACTATTTCTAAAGTTTCATACATTGCACCATCTTTTTGAGTAGCATTTTGCCCCAAAAGTTCTATTCTCTTCATTTCATTTTTTACTTTTTCTTTTCCATGACACATAATATCACTATCAAAAGCATCTGCTCTTATTGAAAAATATGCACAATAATATGCTTTTGGAATATGTACTTTAAACCATGCTATTCTAAATGCATTTGTAACATATGCTGCAGCATGAGCTTTAGGGAATAGATATTTAATTTTGTTACATGAATCTATATACCATTTAGGAACATTATTTTCTTCCATAATTGCTTTAAATTTGGCCCATTTTTCTGGTTCTTTTGCAACTTTTCCCTTACGAACTAGCTCCATTATTTTAAATGCTGTATTTGGTTCTAATCCTTGTTTTATTAAATATAGCATAATATCATCACGAGTACAAATAACTTCACTTAAAGTCGCTGTTCCATTATTTATAAGTTCTTGAGCATTTCCAAGCCAAACGTCAGTACCATGTGAAAGACCAGATATTCTAAGTAATTCTTCAAAAGTAGTTGGTTTTGTATCTTTAAGCATTCCTCTTACAAATTTAGTTCCTGATTCCGGAATTCCATAAGTTCCTACTTCTGAATGTATTTGCTCTGGCGTAACTCCCAGAGCTTTTGTTGATGAATATATAGACATTGTTTCTTTATCATCAAGAGGTACTTTTGTTGGATCAAAACCAGTTAAATCATAAAGCATACGAATAACTGTTGGATCATCATGACCTAGTATATCTAGTTTAAGTAAGTTTTGATCAATTGAGTGATAATCAAAATGTGTTGTAATAATATCTGATTCTGAGTCATCTGCTGGATGCTGAACTGGTGTAAACTCATAAATTTCTCTTCCTTTTGGGACAACTATAATTCCACCTGGATGCTGACCTGTTGTCCTCTTTATACCTGTACATCCCTTTGCCTCTCTTGCAACTTCTGCATTACTTACCGGAATTCCTCTTTCTTCATAATATTTTTTTACATATCCAAAAGCAGTTTTATCTGCAACAGTACCAACAGTTCCTGCTTTAAAAGTTGTTCCTTTTCCAAATATAACTTCTGTATATTTGTGAGCCTTTGCTTGATACTCTCCAGAGAAGTTAAGGTCTATATCTGGCTCTTTATCTCCATTAAATCCTAAGAAAGTTTCAAATGGTATATCCATTCCATCTTTATCTAGAGGTGTTCCACATTTAGGACAAACTTTATCTGGTAGATCAAATCCATTTTTTACACCATAGTCTGTAAAATCTGAATATTTACATTTTGGGCATCTATAATGTGGAGGAAGTGAATTAACTTCTGTAATACCAGTCATATTAGCGACAAAAGATGAGCCAACAGAACCTCTTGAACCAACTATATATCCATCTTCATTAGATTTCCAAACTAGCTTTTGAGCAATTATATACATAACTGAGAATCCATTTTTTATAATTGAATCCAGCTCTTTATCTAATCTTGCCTGTACAATTTCAGGTAAAGGGTCTCCATACAATTCGTGTGCTTTATCATATGCTATTTGCTTTATGGTCTCCTCACAACCAGGAATATGTGGAGGACATTTTTCTGGTGAAATAGGACTTATTCTTTCACACATATCTGAAATTTTATTTGTATTTGTTACAACTACTTCATATGCCTTTTCTTTTCCTAAAAAGTCAAATTCTTTTAGCATCTCTTCTGTTGTTCTAAAATATAGCGGTGCCTGCATATCTGCATCATCATAGCCTTGTCCTGCTTGCAAAATTCTTCTATAAATTTCATCTTGTGGATCCATGAAATGTACGTCACAAGTAGCACATACTGGCTTATCTAATTTTTCACCTAAATCCACAATTTTTCTAACAATATTTCTTAAATCTTCATCATTTTGAAGTGTTCCATTTCTTACTAAATATTCATCATTACCAATTGGTTGAATTTCTAAATAGTCATAGTCTCTTGCAATTTGTTCTATATCCTCATCGGATTTTCCATTTAAAATTGCTTGATAAAGTTCTCCTTGATCACAAGCAGACCCCATAATTAGTCCTTCTGAATATTTTTTAAATAATGATTTAAGTATAAGAGGTTTTTTATAAAAGTAACTTACATGAGATAAAGATACTAATCTATATAGATTTCTAAGTCCGACATAATCTTTTGCCAAAATAATAGTGTGATAACTCTTTAATTTTTTGTAATTTGCATTTCCTGCTTCTACTTCATCCATTTCATCTAATGTCTTAATTCCCTTATCTTTAAGCATTTTAAGCATTACATTAAATACTTTTACTGTTGTATCTACATCGTCTAAAGCTCTATGTGCAACTTCAACTTTAATTCCTAGATTTTCTGCTATTATTCCTAATTTATATTTTTTATAATCTGGAAATAAATCTTTTGCTAAGCGAAGTGTATCTAAATATGTATTATCAAATTTAAGTCCCATTCTATCACAATTATATTTTATAAAGCTTGTATCAAAATCCGCATTGTGAGCCACCAAAACTGAATCCCCAAAAAATTCTAATACTTTTGGCATAAGTTCTTCAATAGTTGGAGCATCTTTTACCATTTCATCTGTTATATTTGTTATTTCTTGTACTTTCATTGGTATTGGTTTTTCAGGATTTACAAAAGTTTCAAATGTATCTATTACTTCTCCATTTTTAACCTTCATAATACCAATTTCAGTAATTTTTTCTGTTCTAAAAGATATACCCGTTGTCTCTAAGTCAAATACGCAATATGTACTATCTTCTAATGTTTGTCCCTTTCCTTTTGTTACAATTGGATCTTTATCTGGAACTAAATACCCTTCTACTCCATATATAACTTTCATATCTTTATTATCAAAGCCTAGCATTTTGTGGGCATCTGGGAATGATTGAACAACTCCATGGTCTGTTATAGCAATTGATTTCATTCCCCACTTCATTGCTCTTTTTATTAAATCTTTTACAGGTGTTACAGCATCCATTTGACTCATTTGTGTATGCATATGAAGTTCTACTCTTTTTTCTTCCGAATTATCCATTCTAGATGCCTTTTTTAATGGCTCGCTCTCTATTACAGTATTCGCTAAAATAGTAATCTCTTTTGCAAAATTATCAAATGCTGCTCTCCCTCCTACTTTAACTCCGTTTCCAATCTTAAGTTTGCTAGAAACTCTTTTCTTTTTTTCTGGAAGTACAAATATTTTACAAGTAATTGTACTTGTTCCATCATATACATCAAATGAAAACAAAAACTTCCCTGATTTTTTTAGTTCTGTTGGATCTGGACTATTTACTATTTCTCCTATTATTTGTACATCAGATGTATCAACAGCAATATCTTCCACTTTCATAAGAGGCTCTCTAATATTTCCATTTCTTCCATATATTAAAGGTGAGCTTTCATCATCTTCTTCCATTTTAGGAGAAAAAGTATTATTAGGTGGAGGCATAATAATTCCATCGCCATTTGATCCATTTGTGTTTTGCATGTTTCCTTTATTTGTGTTTTTTTCTTTATTTTCTGATGTTTTACTTTCTTTTGGTAATTCTTTGTTGTTTTTCTCAGCATTAATTATTTGTAAATTTTTAGTTTCTTCAGAATATTTTTTTATTAAACCTTCATTTTTTTCTTTTAGTAACTTTTCATATTCTTCAATGTTATCTTCTATAAAATTAACTTTATATCCTACTCCATAGATATTCTTTACAAATTCTGAAATTTTTGTATTCATACCTTGTTTTTCTAGTATATCTTTTCCTTTTACCTTTATATGTATGTTTATTCCATTATTAAAATCTATCTCACTATTCCTTAAGAATGCTTTAGCCATTGGATTTTTATTTGAAAAATATGAGAGTAGATTTTCCCATTCTTCTTTAATTGGTGGTGGATCTGTTTTATTATTCTTTATTTTAAATTGTACTCCCGATATGTTAAATCTTTTCATAGCATACTTCTCAAATTTATTCATTTCATCTATTGGAACATATCCTTCTGTTTTCAAAAATAACTCTAGTTTATTTGTTTTCTTATATAAATTAACATTTTCTATTTGTGCATCTGAAAAAGAAAAACTTTCTGAACTATAATCGCTAAAAACATTTTTTATTCTTTTTGCTTCTTTAACTTCTGTATTTATTTGACTCATTTTTTGCCCCCAAAATATAAAATTACATCAAACGTAAAATATCATTATATGCTACAAACACCGAAAAAACTATTAATATAAAAAATCCTACTGATTGAATTTTTAATTCTGTTTCTTCTTTTAATGGTTTTCTTCTAATAGCCTCAATTATTAATAAAAGTGCCTTTCCTCCATCAAGTGGTACAAATGGTAACAAATTAGTTATACCTAATGATACTGAAGTTAATGCTAATAAATACACAAATTGTGCCATTCCCGATGTCATAGAAACCATTTGCGAAATTCCAACAGGCCCTACCATATCATTTATAGAAATATTTCCACTAAATAATTGCACAATGCTGTCAAACATAGCACAAATTAAAGTTTTAGTACTTAAAAGAGTATATGATATGGATTCTAGTAAATTAGCTTCTCTAACAATAGAATATCTAACCATTATTAATATTATATAGGCTAAAATTCCAAATAAAATATTAACTATGGCTCCTGCTACAATAATTGCAAATCTTTTAGGAATACTAGCTTTACTAAAAGAGCCTTCTTTATCAGAATGCTCTTCTTCCCCTTCCATATTAACAAATCCACCGAAGGGTATGAGTCTTAACTCATATTTTGTTTCACCTAGCTTTTTAGACCAAATTTTAGGTCCAAATCCTATAGCAAATTCGTTTACTCTTACTTTGCATAATTTAGCAACTAAAAAATGTCCTCCTTCGTGGATTATAATTAAAAATCCCAATAAAAATATAATCTTTATCGCAGTTATTATAAAATCCATTTATCCTCCTAAAGTAAATTTAAAAGTAAAAATGCAAATGGAAGTACAAAGATAATACTATCAATTCTATCTAGCATTCCACCATGTCCAGGAATAAGTTCACTAAAGTCTTTTATATCACAATACCTTTTTATGCTAGATGCAGCCAAATCTCCAACCTGACCAATTACACTTAATATTGCTACTATTACTCCTATTAATAAATAATTTATTCCTGCTCCCCATAAAGTATTACACAAAACTGCATAAATTATACCAAGTAAAGTTGCCCCAACAATTCCTGCTATTGCTCCTTCTACTGTCTTATTAGGACTTACTTTTGTAAGCTTATGTTTTCCAAAATGTCTTCCTATAAAATAAGCAAATACATCGCTTCCCCATGAGGCTATAAGTACAAACCATACTAGTATCTTACCATCTAGATTATGTCCTAAATCTATGTTTCTAATTAGTGATAAATATATAATCATCAAAGGTATATAGCAAATTCCAAGTATTGTTATTGCTACATCTTTTATTGTTTTTTCTCCTTTAGATATAACTAATTCTGCAAATAGAATAAGTAATGATATTGGAATTATTGACACCATAATAGAATATAATAAATAATTATCTACAAAATGCGTAAAAATTATTAATATACAGAAAAAATATCCTAAAAATTGTGTTGGATTACCTTTATTTGTGGATTTAAAGCAATGAAAATATTCATACATACTAATGCAAGCAATGGCAGCTGTAAATATATCCATTATAATTGTATTTGCAAAAATAAGAACTGCAGCAAGTATAGGTAAACCAATTACTCCTGTTATTGTTCTTTTTATGGTCTTTGCTCTTTTCTCTTTCTCCATGAAAACTTCCTTCCTATACGTTTGACCTACTTTCCTACTCTTCTTTGTCTTTGACTGTATGCTTCTATTGCTTGGTCTATGTCTATTTTAGTAAAATCTGGCCAATATTTATCTAAAAATATAAATTCCGAATAAGTTATTTGCCAAGGTAAAAAATTGCTTGTTCTTAATTCTCCACTTGTTCTAATTAACAAATCTGGATCTGGAAGTCCTTTTGTATATAGATTATCTGATATCATATCTTCATTAATATCCTCTATACCAATTTCCCCTTTTTTTACTTTTTCAGCAATTTTTCTTGTTGCCTTTACAATTTCATCTCTTCCACCATAATTAAAAGCAATATTAAATTTAAGTCCTGTATTATTTTTAGTTCTTTCTTCCATTTTTATCATTTTAGCTTTTATTTCTTCTGGCATATTGTGTTCTCTGTCGCCTATTACTCTTAATTTTATATTTTCAAGATCTGCGGTTCTTAAAAATTTGTCTAAATACATTTGAAGTAAAAGCATAATTGCTCCTACTTCTTCTTTAGTTCTTTTCCAGTTTTCAGTAGAAAATGCATATACAGTTAATGCTTCTAATCCTATTTTATTACAATATTTTGCAATTTCTTCTAAAACTTCTGCTCCTTTTTTATGTCCTAAGCTTCCGTCAAGTCCTCTTTGTTTAGCCCATCTTCTGTTACCATCCATTATAATTGCAATATGTCTTGGCATTATTTTTTCGTTCATATATACTCTCCTTAAACAGACATTATTTCTTTTTCCTTTTTTTCAGCAATTTCATCTATTTTAGCAACATATTTATCTGTTTCTTTTTGAATTTTATCTTCTAAAGCTTTTTCTTCATCCTCAGATATTTCTTTATTTTTTAGTAATGCTTTA
>CALXPX010000128.1 GCA_944390305.1 uncultured Clostridia bacterium | reverse complement strand
AGACAAGAACAAGCTGAACTAATAATGAAATATGTTGATGATATTGAATTAGAGTTAATTGGTAATGATATTTCTGTAAAACAAATAAATTTTAGAGAATCAATTTGTAAACCTTGTCAAGAACTATTTGATAATGGTTATATAGACACAACTAAACCTGCAATTTTTGGTAATGTATTAGGTAATATTAGATTTAGCAACTATCTACCTGAAAAAGAGGTTAGTGAAATTATTATGAGATTAAAACAATACTATGATGTAAGTTATACAGAAGCAACATACTATGTTGATAAGCAAGTATTCTATTTTAATTTTGTTGAAGATAACTCTGCTATTGTTAGGGTATTTCCTTTAAAAGATTATTATAAACTTGATCCAGATAATAAAATGGAAACTTATGAATTTGGAATAATTTATATTCGTGAAGAAGATAAATTCCAAATGCAAGAGATTGATACTGTATTTGATTATATACCAGATGAAACAAATGATAGTGTACTTTATATGAAAGAGCTTAAACCTATTTCAGTAGGTGTAAAGCCAGTAAAATTCTGCGAAGAAGATACAGAATAATTGTTGCAACTATTAAAATATATCTACTATGTTGCAACAACAAATTAACGAGAATAAATTTGTATTTGCAATTAGCAAATATAAATTTTATAACGAGTTAATTTGGATAAATTTTATCCCAGTGGGAGAAAATTTATTGCCTCGCAGAGCCCCCGAGTTTTGATAGAATGTCAAAACTCATAGGGGAGAACGCTTTAGTTAAGTACACTAAAATGTTCTCCCCATACAATAGCTTATTTTTTAATAATTAAGCCGTTTTTCTTTTATTTATCATTTTTTCAATTGCCATTTTCATATCATCAAAACTAACTGGAAAAGAAATTATACCAACACCTCTATAATAAATATCTATTTCTTGAACTTTTTTGCCATTTATTATTTCTGCTTGATGAACAAGTATTTTTTCAATTAGTTCATTCAAAATCTCTGGTGTTAATTTAGTTATCTCAGTATATTTCTTAACATTAGATATAAATTGTGTTAAATCTGTTGTCTTCTTTTCAGTATTGTTTATTTGTTTTGACAATTGTTCAATTCTTATCTTTAATTCTTGTTGTTCTTTATCATAGTTAAAAGATAAATTTCTAAATCTTTCATCTGTCAGTTTTCCTGAAATATTATCTTCGTAAATATGCTGAAACAAGTTATCAATTTCAATTATTCTGTTCTTTGCTCTTTCAAGTTCTTTTTTGTTTTGAGATAGCTCTTTTGCTTCTTCTTTAGAACTTTTATCTAATTGCTCTTTTATGAATAAATCCTCGTAATCTTTCATATAAGAAACTACTTTTTGTATATTTTCTAAAACAATACTTTGTAATACTTCATCTGTAAGCCAATGTGAAGTGCATAAAGAAGTATTTTTCTTATAGCTGGAACATCTGTAATGGTCTTTTGATTTTAGGTTATTTACAGGTGATTGAAAGTATAGCTTTTTACCACAATCATAGCAGAATAACAATCCTGAAAATATACTCTTTTTCCCTGAACGAGTAGGCTTTCTTCTGTTATTTCTCAATTGCTGTACAATATTCCAAGAATATTCATCAATTATTGCCTCGTGAGTATTTTTAAATATTTGCCAATCTTTTTTTGGAAGAGCAACTTTAGTTTTATCTTTGTAAGAACGAACTGTATATTTAAAATTAACAGTATCTCCAATATATTCTTGTCTATCTAAAATACTTGCTACTGTTGTAGCATTCCATTGATGTTTAAATGTTTGTAACCTAGTAGGAAATGTTCTTCCTATACTTTCAAAATATTCAGCTGGTGTCATTATATTTCGTTCAGTTAAAATTCTTGCAATTTCAAAAGTTCCATGTCCTTGAATAAACAAATTATATATTTCTTTTACAACTTTTGCAGAAGGCTCATCAATAATCCATTTAGTTTTATCTGTTTCATCTTTTTTATAACCATAAGGAACATTATTTGCAAGAGATATACCTGATTCGCCTTTATTTTTGAGAACTGCTCTAACTTTTTGACTTGTATTTTTTGCGTGCATTTCATTAAACCAATCTTGAATAGGCAAGAAGTCATTTAAACCTTTGCTACTATCAATATTGTCCATTATAGCAATATATCTAATACCTAATCTTACAAAATCTTCTTCAAGAAGTTGTCCTACAACAAGTCTATTTCTGCCAAGTCTTGAATGGTCTTTTACAATAATTGCTCCAATATTACCGCTTTCAGCAAGTTCCATCATTTCCATAAAAGCAGGTCTTGTAAAAGTTGTTCCAGAATACCCATCATCAACAAAAAACTTAATGTTTTGAAAATTATTATCTTGTGCATATTTACTTAAAATTGATTTTTGATTTGTTATACTATTGCTTTCTCCTGCAAGTTCATCATCTCTTGATAAACGACAGTATAAAGCTGTTATTTTATCGCTTTCTAGCTGTTTCATATAATTTTTTACTCCTTTCATTTGACAGCTTGAAATACGATATAAAATTATAGTTACTATTTTCGTAGTAGTCATAATATACCATATTTCAAGCATAATTTTCAATACTAAAATGTCATTTTTCAAAAATCCTTAAAAGACTTTGTAATATAGTATATTCGGAAGTATCACTAAAGTAGGTGTTTACTTTATAAGTTGTTCCTTTTATTTGTTTTTCAAAGTTCAGTTCTTGTTCTGGGCAAAGAGTTTTTATATATTCAAGCAATTCTTCTTTGCTCATTTTACTTAATCTTTCTGCATTTTCATTTCTTATATTTTCAATAAACTCATATTCTTTATCAGTAAGTCCAGTTATAACTATTTTTTCATTATCTTGCATCTCTATCAGCCCTCCTTTTTTTCTTGTATTCAGGAGAGTTCTTATAGTTTAGTTTTTCTTGTCTTGCTTTTTCTCTAGCTTCTTCACGAGCCTTTTGTTCGGCTTGTATTTTTTCATATTCCTCTCTTTGCCTTTGTAATTCATCTTGTTTTTCTTTGTCAAATAAACCTTTAAAGAAGTTAGCAACTTTTTCAGGTGCAAGTTTTATAGCATGGAAGTAATCCTTTGTTTTTTCTACTATATCATTATATAGAGATTTCCATTTATCTACTGTATTTCTTAAATTATAAATTCTGTTATTGAGTTCATAAATTTCTTTATCTGCAACAATGCCTTTTTTAGCATAATTAACTAAATTATTATAGTCTTGTGGATCTAATTCAATCTTCTTAGAAAATCGTTTTTGTTTGCCTAAATCTGATATGCCTTTAATTTGTTTATCAAATTTCATAATATTATCAAAAGTAGATTGCTTTTCTTCAACTTGACTTGTTATATTTTCTAGTCTTTCAGTATCCTTTTTTATTTTAAATTGTAAATTATCTAAATGCTCTGCTTGACTTCCTTTTTCTCCACGAAAAAAGTCTTTATAGCCACAATCGCTCATATATTTAAAAAATTTATCTTGTAATAAACTATATGATTTTACTAAAACTGCTTTTCCGTTTTTATCATAAACAGGTTTTCCAAAACTATCTACTAATTGTTCTGATTTCCATTTTTTACTATGGCTCACTTGATTGATTATTTCTCTTGTAGTACCAATTAAAGACTTATCTTTACATCTTTTAGACCACTTTATTTCTTTTTTTACAACAGGTATTGCAATAACATGCAGATGATAGTGATATATAGGCTTACCATATTCTTCTGATAGAGAAGTATTTAGTTCATCAGCGTGCATAATTGCTGATATAATATTATCACTGCCCATTTCTTGTTCTGCAAAGTTAAAAGCTCTCTCATAAAACTCTTTCGCAAATTCATAACCACCATGTTTTTCAAAATAATCAGAGTTAATGTCAAATATGAGTTCATCAAATAACTTTGCATCCTTTTTTAGTCCTCTTAATGATACTTGTCCTATATCAAGAAACTCTTTTAATTTCTCATTGTAGGTAGTATCACATCTTTTGTAATGTATATTGTTTGGTGTTTGAGATAAATCAACATTCATATTAGAATATGATTTATTTTTTCTTTCGTTGTGTCGTTCAGCTTTAGTTATACTTGTTTTAGTATAAGTTTCTACTCTAGCTACTGAATAGTTTGTTTTGTCCATTAAAATATCCTTTCTTGCAGGTAGCAAGGAGGCGACCGAAGGGAGCTGTTACATAACTTTCTTGCGAAAGTATGTAACCCACTATGACACTTTCAAAACTTCGTTTTGCAAAGATGTCGTGGGCTCCTAGCGGAGGGCTCATAAATTATCTAATCTTACGATAGATAATTTATGTTTGGCTTCGCCATAGGCAAAAGAATATATTTTAATATCATTCATATATTCTTTTGCTCATCTTAACAATTTATTTACATACCAAAAATAAATTGTTAAGCTCTTTTTGTTCTGTCTAAATAGAGAGGGTAAGAATTTATACACAACAAAAAGACCATAAGCGATATACCAATACTCTATTTACCTACAATGAATACAATATTAAAAAGCTCAAACAAAATTTGAGTTTTCAATATGTACTCATTTTTAGTGTGTATGTAAATAGAATATTGAACTTTGCACTTATGGCTTTCTTAATTACTTATAAATACTGGACAAGTTTACTATTATTTTAAAATTTTCACACTTTCTAATAACCAGCTCGCAATCCTATATGCGACTCGTTTTCGCCTGGCATCTGAGGAATTATAAAAATTCCCAAGAAACTATCAATATTCTGTATTCCTAACTAGAATACACATAATTTATACCATGAATTGTGTCGAAAGTCAAGAAATTTTGAATTTTTCATTGTAATATATAGGTTTTATTGATATAATTTTTATATAAAAATAGATAATTAAAAAAATGGAGATAGATATGAATGATAATCATCAATTAGTAAAATATAAAAATAATCCTATTAGAAAATTTATACATAGTGTATTTGATAGACTTACAAATAAATATTTTTTTAGATCATTAGATAAAGAAACTGAACTCATATTAAATGAAGAATTTCCAAATGTAACAGAACAAGAAGAAGTTAAGAAATTATTAAAAGAATTATTATCAAGAAACCACAATTTGTTGGAAACTCTAAACATTAAAATGTTAAGAAAAGATATAGTAGAACTATTTGGAAAATCAAATATAGAAAGAATAGTTAATGAGCCTACAATACAAAGTGGTATTTTAGAATTATCTGAAGAAGAGTTGAAGGCATATAATTATATACTAAATTATAGAGTAACAGATTTTAATGAACGTATTAGCAACTTAAGTATTTATTCTTGTAAAAATATAAATTTAGATAAGTTGCAAAATTTATCAGAAGATGAAAGGCTAAAGACTATTAGCATTATAGTAAGCAATAGCGAATTTTCTCTAGGAAGTTTAAGTGAATTAAATACATACTATGAAAAAAGAAAATCGATATGTCAAGAAATAATTTCTGACCCTAAAAAGGTTGAAGAAGAATATAAAAAAGATATGGAATCAGAGGGTGAAATTAGCAATTTACCATTTGGATTATTATATGAAATGCAATCATTAGATGAACTAGATAGAATTAGATATGCAATTATTGAAGCAAAATATGGAATGAGTCTAAAAAAAGCTCAAATTTTATGTAGTGCCTTTGGAAAAGATTGTGACAAAATTGAACAGTCAGAAGAAACAAGAATAATTACAGAATTGAAAAATATATTACAAGAAACTGATGTTGATAAATTAAGAAATATTAGTTTAGAAGAAGTATATGAAAATTATAGTGGAACTATAAATTTTTTTCCAAATTTAAAAAATGCTTACTTAAAAAAATACCAAGAGACTTTATATCAAATTAATGAACAAGATTATATTGGCTCACAAAGTGTAAAGTTAAAAGGTAGAAAAAAAGCAAATGTAAAAATTTATAATGTTTTAGGAAAAGATAATGATAGAGCAGATTTTAATATGATATTAACTTCGTTAGGTGGAATTTATTATATTAATCATAATTATGAGGATTTGAGGGCAGATTGGGATAGACAAGATAAAAATCATACAATATCTTGTTCGTATATAGGAAATGACTTTCTTGGAGTGGTTGACGAAACTTATTTATTAGCTTTTTCAGATATTAAAAAAAATGAGTTGTTACAAGCTAGAAATCAAGATGCTGGAACTGTTGATGATACATTTGAAAGATGGGAAGATTTAGAACAAAATAGATTTTTAATTCCACAAAATCAAATTAATTCTTCAAAATTTTATAATGAATTATTAGTTGAAAGAAAAATTGAGAAAGATGGTAAACTAGTTAATAGGAAACCTACTTTCGTAGTATTTATAGCAAAAAGCTTAGATGATATAGATGATAAAAATAATTTTGGTTGGAATTCAGCCAAAAGATTAGCAGCTTCATTAGATATTCCAATTGCGGTAATAGATGGAACTCAATGCACAAAATTAGAATTTACTAAAGTACAAGACATGGTTAGAGCCATCAAAGAAGAAAATAGAATAGATTTAATACCAAATATAATTCATAAAATAGAGAATAATAGGGCTGCTCAAATGGGCAAACTCAAAGATATAAGAAATCAATTTTTTTCTAACCAAGCAATAAAAAGATGGCTAGAAGAAATTATAGGAACAATAATAACTTCTGATATAGAGACTTTTAATCAAGGAATTGAGGAATTTGTAAAAGTAACTAAAGATTTAAAAAAGGTTTATTCAGAACATACTGATACAGCATTGGAAGAATGTAAAACATATAATTATGACTATTATATAAATAGGTTAAAAATATTATATAGTTCTAGAAATGGGTTAAATAGCTGTTCAGAAACTAGATTACAAGAAAAAAGCAATGTCCAGCAAAGAGATAATAATAATGGTGAAATAGAATTTAATTGATACGAGATTAGTTTTAAATAGAAGTATTTAATGAATGTAAAATTAGAGAGAATGGAATTTTCTCTCTAATCATTTTATTAACAATATATAAATTCTTGGTATATAATTTTTTCAACATAAAGCTTGTAATTATTCATAAGCCCAGTCCATTCTAAAGGATTGGTATTTTTCAACTTTTCATCAATTGGATTTTTTCTAGCATTTGTTTCATAAGTAATTCAGCTCTACTTTTAGCTTGTTTATCAGTTTCAACAATATGTTTTCTTAAAGTTTTGTTCATAAACATTATTATATATTCTGCTTTCTTATGATTTTTCAAATATTCTAATCTTAAATACCCATATTTTCCAATAATATAATCATTTTCATAATCTTCTTTCTCTAAATATAAGTAAGGAACAAAATAATCTCCTTCTTTGTGATAAGTTATATCTACCATAACTAAAACCTCTTTAAAATTCAATTTCACTACTTTTAGAACTATAATTTTATATCTGCTAAAGCTGTTTATAAATACAAATTTTTATAAAGTGTACTTAACTTAAGTCTACTGGGTTAGGAATTTTGTCAAAGTAAAATTTCTGTGCCTACGAAGTAAATGCTAAAGGAGGAAAAGAGATGAGCGAAGAATTAGCATATTCTATTCATTTAGGCAGTGATAAAAATAAAACAATAAAAGCAAAAGAAATTGCAAAAAATAATCCATCTGGCGAAACTTCATTTTCAAATAATGGAATACAAAATGCTACACAGTTATCAAAAGTAAATAAGCATAATTTAAGAGATTATGATAATTACAAAGAAGAAATTTGTGTAATTTATGGAACTGATAATTTATACAAAGATGTTCAAAACCTATATTTTCAAGAATTTGAACAAGCAAGAATTGAATATAATCAAAAACAAACTCGTGAAGATAGAAAAATAAAGAATTACTTTAAGCATATATCACAAGATAAACAAAAAGACTTGGCTTGTGAAATTATAATAGAACTTGGAGATATGGACTTTTGGAATGATAAAGATGAATATTACAAAAAAAGTATGGTACAAGTTTATAAAGAACAAGTGCAAGATTTAATGAGAATTGTACCAGAATTTAAAGTAGCCAATGCAGTTGTTCATTTTGATGAAACATCTCCACATATGCATATTGTTGGTGTTCCAATAAAAGAAGATTATAAAAGAGGTATGAGAAAACAACCAGCAAAATCAAAAGTATTTACGAAAGAATCTCTACAACGAATACAAGATGAAATGAGAAATTGTTGTATAAAATCATATAATAAAATTTATTGTGAAAATTCTTTATTGAAACAAAAGAAGAAAGGCAGAAATCAAGATATTGATGTTAAAGATATGGGAAATTACAGAGAAATCAAAAGACAACTAAAACAAAAGGAGCAAAAACTAACTGAAGCTAATCATCAAACGAAAAAACTTGATGACAAAAGCAATAACGTAAATCAAATATTAGATAATTTAAAACCATCTAAACTAAATAAAAATAATATGATTATTTCAAACGAGGATGTCCAGAAATTGAAAAATTATACAGAAGATGTAAAAAATATTACTCAAACAGTAAGAAGTGTAAATGACTTAAATATGGCAATTAGTGATTTTGAAAATAGTACTTTTGAAATAGCAAAAGAAAATCGCTCACTTAAATATCAAATAGAGTTAAAAGATGATGAAATTAGTAATCTAAAAAGTGAATTATCGACTAAAGATAAAATCATAAATAAATTACAGAATGAAAAGGAAAAAATAAAACAAGAATTGAAGAAATTTAAAAATTTTTGGCATAATATTATGAGCCATTTTCATAAAAGAATTTGTTATGACAAAAATGAGAATTACAAAATTGTTAGTGATGATTTATATAGAAATGGCATATTTGATGACAATGATAATGAAATCGCAAATAACATTTATAGAAAAGTAACGATACCAGATGAGAATAAGAAAAATAAAAGTAAAAAGAAAAATAATGATATAAGATTTTAGGAGGAAAATGTTATGAATAATAAATTACCAAAAACAAAAATTGATGAAAGAACAGGTATTGAATATCATTTAAAAGGAGATTACTATATTCCTAATATAGTAGCACCAAAACAAGAAAAAATTGTTTTAAATAAATATGGAAGAATGAAATTAAAATATCTAAAAGAGTATAGAAAAGCTGATTATACTATAATGCTTATAAATGGAACTTTGAATACTCATTTAAAAGAAATACAAGAAACAGCTCAAACAAGAGTAGAGCAAATAATTGACCAACTAAAAGAAAAAAGTGATTTAACAGAAGATATGAAAAATACTGATGTGCTTTATTGGGTAGGAACAATGAATTCTATTAAGGCACAAGCAGAAGAAATTGTATTTAAAGAATTAATATATTGGTAAATAAAATAATTGAAAATTTATTTCATAATACCAAGACTGCATTCTTTGACAAGTTTGTCTTAGAATGCAGTCCCGAATTGGATTATTATCCAATTATGTTGGATTAAAAGGACCAATTCCAGTCCTTGGTTCTGTTACCGTTGCTACCGATTTTGATGGAAAGAACATAAATGGGTTTACCGAAGTTATTCACTAATTTGTGAGTAAGATATTTTCTGCACAATTCCATTCTGCCATCAGGAAAGACATACCATTCTGCCCACTGCCTTCTATATCGCCTATACATTCTTCCCTCATGAACTTGTTCTGAATGTCCATGTTCTCCAATTACCAAGCCTTGAGATTCCACATACAAATATGCAAATCTATGCACGGTATTCTTGTAGTAAAATTCTCCAATCGGCTGACTCCATACCTCACCAAGTACAACATCATCGTTGTCCATTCGTTCCCATTCATCACTTTGGGTATAACTTTCGCTTGTAATAACTGCTTCAAGCTCATCCCAAAAAAGTTTGTTGTTGCCCCCACAATACATTTCGCTTCTTAACTTGCGAATTTCTTCGAGGCGATTCATATCAAATGGCTGTAAATCTTTCCGCTGTTGTTTCATAACATTATACCTCCAACATTAAAATTTTAAGTAACTATTGCTACAAAACAATTGTAACATAAAATTCTTATATTTTCAATTATTTGATAGAACTTGCATAATGTTTGATAGAATATCAACATTTTCCATAATTTCTTGTAAAAAATGTATAAAAAGCCAAAACAAATATTCGTAAAATTATTGCAATTTACTTTAAAATATAATACAATATATCATAAAGAGAAATGGAGATGATATTTGTGAATGAAATAAGTAAAAAAGAAAATTACACTAATGCAAATTTTGAAGATATAAAACACATTGATGAAAGTGGAATAGAATTTTGGTATGCTAGAGAATTACAACTTGTTTTAAACTATAAAGAATGGAGAAAATTTGAAAATGTTATAAATAAAGCAAAGGAATCTTGCAAAAATAGTGATATTAGTGTGCTTGATTGCTTTGTCGATGTCGACAAGTCAATAATTTCTGGAAAAGGAAGAAAATCTATAATTAAAGATTATAAATTAAATAGATATGCTTGTTATTTAATAGCACAAAATGGAGATAGTAGAAAAAAAGTAATTGCTCTTGCACAAACATATTTTGCAGTACAAACTAGAAAACAAGAAATTAGTGAAAAAGAATATAGTATGTTAACTGAAGATGAAAAAAGATTTTATCAAAGGAATTTAACCAGAAAAGGGAATTATTCGCTTAATCAAACTGCTAAAAATGCTGGAGTTAAAAATTTTGATAAATTTCATAATGCAGGTTATAAAGGATTATACAATGGCGAGACTGCTGATGATATTGCAAAAAGAAAAGGATTAAGATATAGAGAAGATATTTTGGATAATATGGGAAGTGATGAGCTTATTGCGAATTTATTTAGAATTTCTCAAACAGAACAAAGATTGAAAAAAGATAATGTTCAAACAGAAAAAGAGGCAAATAAAACCCATTATAATATTGGAAAAATTGTTAGAAAAGCAATTAAAGAAGCTGGACGGAACTATGCCTGAGGATTTGCCTACACCCAAAAAAAGCTTAAAACAATTAGAAAAAGAAAATAAAAAAATGTTAAATAAAAATATATAAACATATAGATAAGATGACGATATTGAAATAGGTTACTATATGAGTTAAATTTTCTGGGGAAAAAATAAAAAAGATTTTAATAAAATATAGAAAAACAAAAGCACTAAGTATATAATTGGTTTTGGGAAAATCAAAAAAACATACGAGGTGCTTTTGTTATGGATATAGTATCAAATGAAAAAGTGAATTTCAATAGTTTAGAACAAAATATTTATAA
>CALXPX010000127.1 GCA_944390305.1 uncultured Clostridia bacterium | reverse complement strand
AAATTATTAAAAAAGTCATTATCTCCTATAGTGGATAAACAATCTAAAATATTAATTTTAGGAAGCCTTCCTAGCGATAAATCAATAATTGCTAATGAATATTATGGAAATAAGACTAATCAATTCTGGAAGATTATTAGTTTAGTTTTTAACAATAAGGAAATTATATTTGATAACTATAATGAAAAAATAACATTTTTAAAGTTAAATCATATTGCATTATGGGATGTATATAATTTAGCACAAAGAGAAGGTTCTCTTGATAGTAATATAAAAAACGCTACATTTAATGATTTAAAAGATCTTATAAATAACTATCCAAATATACAGCAAATATTAGTAAATGGAAAAAAATCTCAAATGGGTTTTGAACAATATATAAAGAAGGAACATATAGCTTTAAATTATAAATATATTCCTCCTTCAAGTAGTGCAAATACCAAATATTCATTATATGAAAAAGTACAAATTTGGAAAGAAGCAATATTTTTTTAATTTGCTTCTTTCTTTTTTTATTATTTATATGATATTTGCAACATTATATAAAAATACTGTTTCACTTATTTCATTTTGTTTTGCATAATCTTCTATAGATCCGTTATAATATCTAGGATCTATAAAATGTATTTCTTCATAATTTTGGCAAAAGAATTGTGACATTATATGAGCATAAGAATCTTTTATCACTAATAGTTTTTTTCCATTCTTTTGTTTAGTTTGCACTACTACTTTTGCATTATTTCCATTTAAGAAGTATGAATATTTATCTTTTTTGTTTAAAAATTCATCATTAAATATGCTATTAGTGGTTTGCTTATCATAAAAGGCAGTTATTCCTTCTGTATTATTGGAATTTTTATATGCAACTATTTTATCTTTTTCTTGATTTATCATTTGTGCTTTTGAATCAAAACTTCCTAGAAAACTATCTGTTACTTCTTCTTTTATATATTCTGTTATTGGATCTATATTTGCTGCTTTGCAAAATTCTAAATATACTAAATAAGCTCCTTCACTTGTCATATGGTGATCTGTTTTAAAAAATATATATTTATTTTTATTTTCTTTTAATGTATCTACTGTATTTACTGTTTTTATATCTTCTGTAATATTATATACCTCTTTTATCATTTCTTCTTGATCAAAAGTGTTTGCAAAATTAGGTAGTTTTTCTTGATTAATATATATTGAATTAGGTATCAATATAAAATATGTTGTTATATTTGTATTTTTTCTAAAGTTGTTTATTTCCTCTACTAAATTTTCTATTTTTTCTTCACTTTCATTGGTATATTTGATTTTTTCAAATAAATATCCATCTTTTCCTATATATACACCATTATTTTCAGTTTTACCTAAAGCTTTTTCTTCTATTGCGTTTATTTTTAACCAAAAGTTTCTGAAAATGAATTGATCATTTATATAATCATTTAATTTATTTACGTATTTTCCATTCATCAATTCTTCAATCTTAAATATTGGTATTTTTGCAAGCATCCTATTTTCATTTTCTGAAAAACTTTTGCTTGGTATTATAAAATTTAAAATTGTAAGAATCATCCAAAAAGTAATGAACACTATAAAAAAGTACTTATTATTTTTATTCATAACATATTTTCTCCTCTTTAATTCTAAAATCTAAAATATAGAAAAGGATTAAAAGTATCACTTACTAAATTTGCTGTACATAAAAATAAAATCAGCATGTATATTATTACTTCTAAAATTTTAGACCAATTATTAGATTTATTAAGTTTTTCTATAAATTTTTTTACTATTGTTGTAGAACATATTATACCAATTATAGTTATAAAAAAATAATTTCTTAAATAATATAAAGTTTCATTGTTTATAAAATTGTTTATATCAAGCATTGCTTGTAAATATATTCCTATCTTGCTTAAATCCTCAAAAGCAAAAATAACCCATCCTATTAATATTAATATAATTGAATATATATGTTTGAAAATATTTTTACTTTTATCTAAGATTTTTAAAATAAATATTTTTTCTAATATAAGAATTACGCCAAAATATAATCCCCATAAAATAAAATTCCATGAAGCACCATGCCATGCCCCTGTTAAAAACCAAACTATAATAATATTTCTTATCTGTTTTATAATTCCTTTTCTATTTCCTCCTAGAGGAATATATATATAATCTCTGAACCATGAAGAAAGCGTTATATGCCATCTTCTCCAAAATTCTGTTATACTTTTTGATATATATGGAAAATTAAAATTCTCATTAAAGTCCATTCCAAAAATTTTAGCAAGTCCTATTGCCATATCTGAATATCCGCTAAAGTCGAAATAAATTTGGAGTGCAAATGCGATTATTCCAAACCAGGCTAATACAAATGTTAAATTTTCATAATTGCCCACTTCAATTAAATTCCATAATTCTCCTATATTATTTGCAATTAATACTTTTTTCCCTAATCCAATAATAAATCTTTTTATTCCTTGGGTAAAATTATCTATGCTAATATTTTTAGTTTCTAACTCTTCATCAACAGTTTCATATCTTACAATAGGTCCAGCAATTATTTGCGGAAATAGTGTAGTATATGTTAAATAATTATAAAAACTTTTTTCACATTTTACAGTTCCTCTATATACATCAATTATAT
>CALXPX010000126.1 GCA_944390305.1 uncultured Clostridia bacterium | reverse complement strand
ACTCTAAAATCCCTATATATACTGATACTAGTATTATACAGGGATTTTTTATTCATTTTTACTGTCAAATTCAGGATTTGTCAATAAATTTAGCAAGGTAATCTTAGCCAATTTTGTTATAAAATTAAGACATGTCTCATATTATTTGAAAGGAGGATAATATGAAAAAAAATTTGATTTTTAAAGTTATTTTAATTATAGCTGTTATTGTAATTTTAGCAGTAATAGTTGTGCTTAATTTTTCCACAGAGGTAGTAGAAAATGTGGAAAATGAAACTGTTATTGAGCCAGAACAAGAGATTTCAGAAGAACAAATGAGACAAACAGATATAACTTTATATTTTGAAGATAAGGAAAGTCATCAATTAGTAAAAGAAGAGAGAAAAGTGGACGCTAAAGAATTAATAGATAATCCTTATTTATATGTAATTAATTTATTAATTAATGGACCTAAAGATGAAAAATTACAAAATTCTATACCAGAAGGAACAAAGGTAAATAAGATTGAACTAAAAAATGACTGTGCATATGTTGATTTATCTAAAGAGTTTTTAAATAGTAGTGGAATGAATCCAATATATTCTATTGTAAATACTCTAACTGAATTAAAAGAGGTAAATAGTGTAAAGATATTAATAGATGGCGAAGAGCAAGATAATATGAAAGAACCATTTGTCAGAAAATAACTGGAATTTTATTAAATAATATGGTATACTTTATATATTATGGAAAGAATAGATGATTTACAATATAAAGGATTAAAAATAATACAAAATACTGATGGGTTTTGCTTTGGAATAGATAGTGTGCTATTAACTGAATTCGCAAAGGATATGAAAAAAAATAGTACTATTATAGATTTAGGAGCAGGAACAGGTATTATCGGGCTTTTACTTACTAAAAAAGTAGATGCAAAAAAGGTAATAGGTGTAGAAATCCAAAAAGATATTGCAGACATGGCCAAAAGAAGCATAGAACTTAATAATCTGCAAAATACAATGCAAATTATAAATGAGGACATATGTTCTTTAAATTTAGAAAAGTACTCTTTTGATTATGTAGTAACCAATCCACCTTATAAAAAAATAGGAACTGGTTTAATTAATAAAGAAGATAAGCAGTTTATTGCAAGACATGAAACAACAGTGACTTTAGATGAATGGATAAAAGTTTCTACTAGACTTTTGAAAGATAATGGCTCTTTATACATGGTACATAGGCCAGAAAGACTAAGTGAAATAATTGAGATTTTAAGAAAATATAGATTAGAGCCAAAAAGAATAAGATTTGTATACCCGAAAATAAATAAAAATGCAAATTTAGTATTAATAAAGGCAGTAAAATATGCTAATGAGTTTTTAAAGATTGAAAAACCTTTTATTGTATATAAAGAAGATGGAACATATACAGATGAAATTTTAGAAATTTATAAAGAAGGAGAATAAATGGAAAAAGGAATTTTATATTTAGTCGCAACACCAATTGGAAACTTAGAAGATATTACTCTAAGGGCAATAAAAGTTCTAAAAGATGTAGATGTAGTTGCAGCAGAAGATACAAGACAAACATTAAAACTATTAAATCATTTAAATATATCTAAACCACTTATTAGTTATCATAGACATAATGAGGAAATAAAAAAAGATTTACTTATAGAAAAGTTAAATAGTGGAGAAAGTATAGCAGTAGTAACAGATGCAGGAACTCCAGCTATTTCTGATCCTGGAGAAGAGATTGTATCTGAGGCTATAAAAAATAATATAAGAATTATTCCAATACCAGGTGCATGTGCTTTAATAAATGCTCTTATAGCATCTGGATTAGATACTAAAGAATTTTCTTTTTATGCTTTTTTACCATTAAACAAAAAATTAAGAAAAATTAAATTTGAAGAAATTAAAAGAGATGGCAAAACAGCTATATTATATGAAGCCCCTCACAAATTAATAAATACATTAAAAGATATATTAAGTAATTTGGGAGATAGAAATATTGTTATAGCAAAAGAGATTACTAAAATTCATGAAACTTTTATAAGAGGAAAAGTGTCAGAAATTCTAGAAATAATAAAAGAACCAAAGGGTGAATATATTATTCTTATTCAAGGAGAGAAGATAAAAGAAGAAAATACACTAGATAGTTTATCATTAGAAGAACATTATAAATTTTATGAAAAAGAGGGTTATGATAAAAAAGAAATAATAAAGAAAATTGCTAAAGATAGGGGAGTAAATAAAAACGAAATTTATCAAAAATTTATATAAAAAATAAAAAGTCTACTTCTGCATAGTAGACTTTTTAATGTATTTATATTATTTTAGGTTTCTCATTTCGCCTAGACACTTTTCACAAACATTTTTTCCTTTGTAAGAAACAACATTTTTAGAGCTTCCACAAAATACGCAATCAGGTTGATATTTTCTTAGTACAATTGATGTTCCTTCTACATATATTTCTAATGAATCATTATTAGATATGCCTAGTTTATTTCTCATTTCCATTGGTATTACGAATCTTCCAAGTTCATCGATTTTTCTAATTATTCCAGTTGATTTCATATATTTCTCCCTCCCAATTTGAATTTCGCAAATATTGTATCATAAATTTGTGGAAAATGCTAGTATAAAATTAAAAATATTTGAATATAAATTACAAAGAGGTGTAACATGCTTAATTATATATGGCCTTTAATTATTCTTTGTTCATTTATATATGCTATTATTAGTGGAAATATAGAAAATTTAAACAATTCTATTTTTGAATCATTAGAAGAAGTTATTACTTTATCTATGACATTAGTAGGAACTATGTGTTTATGGTGTGGACTTATGGAGATAGTAAAAAATACGTCTATAATGGATAAAATGACAAGAGTTCTAAGACCTATATTAGTATGGTTATTTCCTGATGCAAAAAATAATGAAGAGGCAATGGAAAATATTTCAATGAATACAATTTCAAATATATTTGGACTTGGAAATGCTGCTACTCCAGCTGGAATTAAAGCAATGGAATCATTAGATAAAAGTAATATGGATAAAAGAAAATTGAGTGATTCTATGATGATGCTTATTGTACTAAATACTACTTCTATAGAGCTCATACCTACTACCGTAATTGCAATTAGAGCATCTTTAAATGCTTTAAATCCTGCTAGCATTATTATTCCTATATGGATATCTACTATAATTGGTACGTTAACAGGTATTATTTCAACCAAAATATTAATTAAAAGGAGTAAAAATAGATGAATTATATTTCCACTATGATTATTCCAATTATTATTTCTATAATATTGTTAGTAGGATTAAAAGAAAAAAAGAAAGTTTATGATCTATTTATTGATGGAGCAAAAGAAGGAGTAAAAGTTACTTTTAGATTATTTCCTACTTTAATTGGAATTTTTTTAGCTATACATATGCTTAGGAGTTCAGGACTGATTGATTTTTTATCAAATGTTTTATCTAATGTAACAAATTTATTTAATATTCCGAGTGAAATTTTGCCACTAGCTATTATAAAGCCAATTTCAGGGAGTGGCTCAATGGCAATAGCAACTGATATTATGGCTCATTTTGGACCAGATAGCAATATTGGTATGATAGCAGCAACAATCATGGGATCTTCTGAAACTACTTTTTATGTTATTGCATTATATATGAGCGTAGTAAAAGTAAAAGATAGCAGGAAAGTGGTGATTCCGGCAATAATAGCTGACTTGGCTAGTATTATATCAGCAGTGATTTTTTTGAGTTAAATTATATACTATGAAATATTATGAAAAATATATAAATAAAAAACTTAAATTATATATTTATTTTTATATAATTTAAGTTTTTTTATCATATTAGACAAAATGTCGAAATTAGTCGAACGATTTTTCTTGACATATTATGGAAATTAATGTATATTATTAATATAAATTTTAAGGAAATTAAAATGATTGTTTATTTCATATTATTTTTTTCAATATTTTATTTAGTCAAAAAAATTGTATCTAAAATAATTGCAAGAAAAATAATTAAAAAGTTTTAGTTTTTATTTTTGTAGAGGAAACTCTTTTTGAATGATTATTCCTTATTTAACATCCTTATATTCAAAGAATTGATTCTCAAAAAATATATTTTTTAGTGCCCCCCAAAATATAAAAAATATGTTTCCTCTACAAATTAATATATATATTTATTTATGATATGTTTCATTATTATTAATTTTAAATGCTCTAAAAATTTGTTCTAATAAAAAGATTCTTATTAATTGATGTGGAAAAGTCATTTTTGAAAAGCATATTGATTCATTGCATATTTTTCTAACATCATCATTAAAACCTAGTGAACCACCTATTATAAAATTAATAGAGCTATTGCAAAACTGTATATCAGAAATTTTATTAGCGAATTCTTCAGAAGAAAATTGCCTACCTTTTAAATCTAAAGATATATTATAGCTGTCTTTAGGAAGATGAGAAAGAATTTCATTACTTTCTAAGTTTATTATTTGAAGATCTATTGCTGGATTAGTTTTATCTGGAATTTTTTTATCAGGTAATTCTATAATTTTTAAATTACAGTATTTAGATAATCTTTTTGAATATTCATTAATAGCATCTTTTAAATATTGTTCTTTGATTTTTCCTATACAAACTATATTTATATGTACCATATATTACCTCCATAATTATTTTTTTTATTATATATTATTTTTTTTATTAATTAAAGATAGAATTTTAATATTTATATTAAAAAATATATTAAACATATTAATTAAAAATTTAATTAAAAAATTTTTTTATAAAAATTAAATAAAACAATAATAAATAATAAAAAATAATTATTATCTGTATTATTTATTAAAAATAAATTAATTAATAAAAAAATAAGAATTAATAAAAATATTTTTATTATTAAAAAATAAAATAAAAAAAGAAATTAATAAAATAAATTACTAAAATAAGAATTAATATTAATTTTTATTTATTAAATATGTGACGCAATTAATTATTATAAAAAATTATTTATTAAAATATACATTAATGAATATTTTTTTATAAAATATTTATTATAAAAATTAAATTAAAATAAATATAATATTAATAATAAATAAAAATATTATATTTATTTTTTATAATAAATGTTAAAAATAAAAAAATAATTAATTTATTTAATAATTAAATAAAAATAATTAAATATTATTTTTTATTAAATATTAATTTAATATTTAATTATTTTATTAATAAATAAAATCTATAAAATATATTACTATTTTTATTATTTATCATTCATATAATATATTGAAAAAATAAAAAGTTATATGGGGAAAATAAAAGGAAAGAATAATTTTTTTGCTATAAATAGGTATATATTATAGAAAATAAAAATATTTACAAAATGACAAAAAAGAAGAAAGAGATTGGTCACTCTAAAAAAGTTAAGAAATTTATTATATTTATATTGTATAAAATATTTTATGGTATTTTTGTTTTGTTTTAATTAAAATTTCGTAAGGGAATAAATGTAAAACCGAAATTTAAGTACATACAATTTTGAAGATATAAATTTAAAAGAGCAGTAAACATAATACTTAGTAATTTTAAAGATCAAATTGAATAGTGTGAAGTTTATTTTTTGGTATTGTCTTTTTGATAGGGGTAAAATTTGACTAAAAAACATCAAAAAGTGACATAAATAAACAAAATATATAAAAAATGAGGAATAATTTGACAAATTTAATAGCTTATTCCATTGTCAAATAAGCAAATAGAAAAATAGCATAAAACTATATACATTATAAATTTGGGAATATAATGCTTTTAAAACTAACAAAAATATGCTAAATTATGTCAAAAAAGTAGGCGAAAATGCTAAGGAATTAAAGAAAAAACTAATTTGCATAAGTTCTTTCTAGGAGTTTTTAGATATAAAAAATATAGGAGAGGCGTTTGAAGTGTTATAGAAGAAAAATGAAATTTGATTGGCAAATAGTCAATAATATTCTCATATTTTAAAAATTGAAAATTTATAAAAAATATATATGAAATTGGAAAGAGTAGAAAAGATATATATAAAATAATTACTAAGAAGAAATAAAATACATAAATTAAAAAAATATTAAAATTATAAAATTAAAAAATAAAAATAAAATTAAAAAAATTAATAATTTTTATAAATAATTTTATAAATAAATTTATAAATAATTTTTTGATAAAATTTTTTTATAATAATTTTTTTGTAAAAAATATATAAATAAAAAAATTAAAAATAAATAAATAAAAAAATTAAAATATATAAATTAAAAAATGAATAATAAAAAAATAAAATATATGAATATGTTTTTTAATTTAAAAAAATTTTTATATTAGCTGTTTTTTATATATGATAAAAATAGAAAAATTATAAAATATCATAAGATTTTATAAAATTTATGATATATAAATTGTTTTGATTCAAATATCTACAAAATGACAAAAACTAATAATAAGAAGTGGGACTGCATTTTTTCTATGGATATTGTATATTTATAATTATTAACTAAAACTATTAAAATATAAGTTAAAAATAGAAGCATGAAAGCTATAGGAATAAAGGGATTAGAGTAAAAAAACAGATATATAAGGTAGAAATAATAAAACATATAAATAAGTGTACATAATGTAAATACAAGCTGATATTTTACTTTTAATAACAAGAATACTTTTTATTTTATTGTCTTTTTGATAAACTAAAAACAGCGTAATTTGCCTTGAAAATCGAATATTTTGTATAAAAAAAGATCTTTTTGTATGATTTTGGCATAAAAAGAATAAAAAAGTTTTGATAAAATGGTTGTCAAAATAACAATATGCAAAATAGAACTTATTATAAAGTAAAAAAATAAGAGGTAAAAATAGAATTATATAATGTTAAATATAGAGGAAAAACAGATAAAGGAAGCTAAGAAAATGCATTCGGAATAAAGGAAAGATGCTAAAATAATGTTATGTAATCTTTAAACTTTCTAATGCTTAGTAGTTTAGTTGTTACATATGAAAATTAAATGTTTTAAGAAAGATAGTTGTTAATTTGACAAGGAATTAGGACACATTTTTTATTCCTTAAAAAAGATATAATTAAGGTGTAGTAGTCAAAATATAGCAAATAAAAAATAAGTATAATATTTATTATACATTTATTTTAAATTTAAATAAATTATTTTTTTTTGAAATAAATAAAAAAATAATAATATATAATAATAAATTTTTAAAAATGATTTAATATAAAAAAATAATATTAATATATTTTTTTATTTTTTAGAAATTATATAAATTAAAAATCAAAAATAAAAAAATAAAAACACAATAATAATTTTTTTTATAAAATTGTGTTTTTATTTTTTTTATATATTTTTATGCAATTTGTATAATATTACTTGGTTTTATTCTACTAGCAACATTTATTGTTAAATCATTATTATTTATTTTATTATTAATTATTTCATCCATTACTGTTTTATATGCAAGCTCTGGAAAATTGGTTTGTTTACTAAGATGACCAAGCATTATATTATTTACACCAGAATATAATAATTTTACAATGGTATCTCCTGCTTCTTGGTTGGATAAATGACCATTTGGACCTGCTATTCTCCTTTTTAAATAATATGGATATTTTGCATATTTTAAAATTTCTGGTTCATAATTTGATTCTAATAAAAGAAATTTACTATCTTCTAATTTACTTAATATATTATTATCCATATGACCAATATCTGTAGCAATACTAATTTTATTATCATTATTATATATATTATATCCACAAGGATCTGCTGCATCATGTGGGATATGGAATGGATGGATTTTTAAATCTCCTATTTCAAAATAATCATTTGTTTTAAATATTTTTTTATTTTCATCATTTATTAATTGAGTTTGTTCTGGCATATTATCAAAAGTTTTTTTATTAGCATAAACAGGTATATCATATTTTTTAGAAATAGCTCCTAGATTTTTTATATGATCACTATGTTCATGTGTAACAATAATTGCATCTATTTTTGATATATCTTGACCGATGCTTTCTAAGGCATCTTTTATTTTCTTTTGACTTTCTCCACAATCAATTAAAATGTTAATGTTGTCTGTACCAACATATGAACAATTTCCAGAACTTCCACTATATAAGTTACAAAATTTAAACATTAGTATATCCTCATTCTTCAGTTATTCTTTGTATATTAGCTCCTAATTTTCTAAATTTATCTTCTATATGTTCATAACCTCTATCTATGTAATGAATATTATATAAGTCTGTTGTGCCATTAGCTATAATACCAGCGATTAATAATGCAGCACCAGCACGTAAATCTGTTGCATAGATAGGAGCACCGGTTAAGCCATCAACACCTTCAAATATTGCTGTTTTTCCTTGAGATGTAATTTTAGCTCCCATTTTATTTAATTCATTTGTATATTGAAATCTTGATTCCCAAATGCTTTCATTTATAATGCTTGTACCAGATGCTATAGAAAGAGCTACCCCCATTTGAGGCTGCAAATCTGTTGGAAAACCTGGATAAGGTAATGTTTTTACATTTGCACTATGAGGTCTTTTTGAACAAGTTACCCTCATAGAATCACCATGGTCTTCAATTATTCCTCCCATTTCAATAATTTTAGCACTTAAAGAATCCATATGTTCTGGTATACAATTTTTTATTAGAATATCTCCTTTAGAAGCAATTGCTGCTAACATAAATGTACCTGTTTCTATTTGGTCAGGTACTATAGAGTAACTACAATCACCTTTTAATTCTTTAACACCATTTATCTTTATAGTATCTGTTCCTGCTCCTCTTATATCTGCTCCAGCAGTATTTAAAAAATTTGCAACGTCTACAATATGAGGCTCTTTTGCCACATTATCTAAAATAGTAGTTCCATTAGCAAGAACAGAAGCTAATATTAAATTGATTGTTGCACCAACAGAAACAACATCAAAATATATTGAAGTTGCTGTTAGTTTTTTTGCCTTTGCTGTTATTTTTCCTTGACTTACATCAACAATAGCACCTAAAGCTTCAAAACCTTTAATGTGTTGGTCAATAGGTCTAGCTCCCAAATTGCAACCTCCAGGAAGCCCTACCTGGGCACCACCGCATCTACCAAGTAAAGAACCAAGTAAATAATATGAAGCTCTAAATTTGCTTGTTTTTTCTAAAGGAGCATTTATGCAAGATAAGTTTCTTGAATCTACAGTTAATGAATGTTCTCCAGTCCATGTAACTTTGGCTCCTAATTCATTTAATATATCACAAATAATTTTAACATCACTTATATTTGGTACGTTATCTAATGAAGTAACTCCATCAATTAGTAGTGTTGCAGGAAGAATTGCTACAGCTGCATTTTTTGCTCCACTAATTTCTACTTCACCTTTTAATTTCGTTTTTCCTTTTATAACAAATTTATCCAATATAATTCCCCCAGTAATTTAATCAATAATATTATATAACATATTTTTATTTTTTTTACAATAGTTTTTTAATTATTTGCAAGTTTGATTCCTAAGTTTTCAAAGAATTCTACTATTTTGAATTTAAAGTTTACAATATTAGAAGAATCATCATTAGATATAAGAGTATATTCTTCTTCATTTAAATTATTTTCCAAAGTTTCTTTTGACTCTTCAGGAACTATACCAGAAGTTACATCTACAAAACAAAGAGGAGGAAACATTACACACCACCAGTTTTGACCTTTAGCTTCTCCAATTTGAACTTTTAGAGCATCATAAAATCCAGAAGGAAGTGAAATATCTCCATACTGTTTAGTAGGAAAAGAAAAATTACCAATCTCAACTTTTACATCATAGTTAAAACCATTATCTTTAATTACTCGTTTAGCTATATTTGTAAAATCTTCTAAATGCGCATTTGCTATTTTTATTACTTCTTCTTTTGTATTTATATTAGAAGTTAGTGATTCCATATATTCTATAAGACTATCACGAACTTTATATTTTAAATCTTGATCTTCTTTACTATCACTATTAGAAATAACGTGTAATCTAAATACATTATCAGATAAATTTTCATTTATTGCATATGCATATGAAAATGCAGAAAGAATTAAAAATAAAATTAAAACAAATAATAAAATAAAATATTTTTTCATTTTGCCTCCTTTTTCTATTTAATAAAATTATTACCTGATAAAAATAAAATATACATATTTGGAATATTTTAATTTTTTTGTCGAATTTTGATGGACGATTTTTTTGTAATAATATTGACACATTTGTAATAAAATGGTAAAATCTACCATCATAAGAGAAGGGGGACATTTATGAAGATAGAAAACATATGCAATTTTTATGCAAGTAAGTATCATCTAAGTGTTGTACTATATGAGTACTTAAGAAAAAATAGTAGAAAGGAAATTATCACATTTTTTGAAGATGGAATTGATGAAGAAATGAAAATAATTGAATCTAGATCAAAACATACTATAAAAAATAAAATAAATTTTGGATCTAATAAAGATATAGAAGATACACAAATAAATGAAAATAAAAATTTAATTTTTATACTTAGAGGAAGTAATTTATATTTAAAGGAGGCGAATGCATATATTAAAGAAGAGCTAAAAACCATGAAAAATGTTAAAGCAAAGATTATCAACTGTTATGATTTTGAACAACAGAGAACTTTCATGAAAGAAATTATAAAAGGTAGTGATAAAATTTTATACACAATTGGTGAAAAAACAATTGACTAATTTTCTTTCTTGTTATATATTATAAGGTATCTAAAAATGTTGTGTCTCATTTTTAGTTGTAATGGCATGAAGTGTCTATCGTGGCCGAAGCCTAAAAATATATGGCAAAGGAGAGAAAGAATGGACGAAAAACTTAAACAAGTTGAGCAAATTTTAAAAAAGTATGGCCAGGAACAACTATTAGATGGATATAATAGGCTACCAGGCGAAAAAGAAAAACAAGACTTTTTAAACAGTATTCTTACTGTAGATTTTAATCAAATTGAAAAACTATTTGCAACATGTAATGAAAGTAAAGATTTTTCAAGTTCTAAAATTGAACCAATTGATTTTGTAGATAAATCAAAATTATCTAAAGAAGAGTATGAAAAATATGAAAAGATTGGTCTTAAAAAAATAAAAGAGGGAAAATTAGCTGTAGTTACTATGGCTGGTGGACAAGGAACTAGACTTGGACACACAGGACCAAAAGGAACTTATGATTTAGGATTAGACACACATAAATCAATATTTGAAATACTTTGTGACACAT
>CALXPX010000125.1 GCA_944390305.1 uncultured Clostridia bacterium | reverse complement strand
ATGATAAGCGTAACTAAGGTCAAGGTGACACCTGACCTTAAGTACGCTAAAGTATATGTTAGTGTTCTTAACTCAAAAAATTTAAAGAAAACATTAGAAGGACTAAAAGATAGTTCAGGTTTTATTAGAAGTAGAGTCGCTAGAACAGTAAATTTAAGAATAACTCCAGAACTAGTCTTTGAGTATGATGATTCAATAGAATATGGGGAGAGAATAGATTCTATACTTAAAAATTTAAAAAAGGAGTAGATATGTCAACTTTAGATGAAATATTAAAGGAAATTAAAATAGCTAAAGATATTGTTATATTAACGCATAATAATCCAGATGGAGATGCCATTGGATCAAGTTTAGCAGTATATACTGCACTTAAAAACGCTGGAAAGAATGTAGAAATAATAATACCTGAACTTCCAAGGATTTTTGACTTTTTACCAAATTCCAATGATATAAAAAAAGAAGGAAGTAAAGAAGTTTATGATTTAGCAATATCTTTAGATTGTGCAACTATAAAACTTTTAAATGGATGGTCAAATTACTTTGAAGATGCTAAATCCAGAATAGTTATAGATCATCATAGTACAAATAGTATGTATGGAGACTTAAATTATGTGGATTTAAGTGCACCAGCATGCAGTCAGGTTTTATATTCTTTATTTAAATATTATAATATAGAAATAACACCAGAAATTGGAACATGTTTAATGACTGGAATAATAACAGATACTGGTGGATTTCAATATTCCGGAGTATCAAGAGAAACATTTGAAATAGCAGCAGATCTTTTAGATGCCGGAGTAAATATATCTAAGATATATAAAAAAGTATTTTCTACACATACGAAAGGAAATTTTGAATTAAGAAAAATAGCATTAGATAGAATGGAACTATTAGAAGATGGCAAAATTTCATTTACATATATAACTAAAGAAGATGAAGAAAAAGTAAATGCAGAAACAGGAGACTATGAGGGCATTGTTGATGAAGGAAGAAATATAGAAGGAGTAGAAGTAGCAGTTTTTCTTCATGAAGTAAAAGATGGATTTAAAGTTTCTACAAGATCTAATGAATATGTAAATGTGTCAGATGTATGTTTAATGTTTGGCGGTGGAGGACATCCAAGAGCTGCAGGAGCAACTATGCAAGGAACCCCAGAACAAATAAAAGAAAAATTGGTTAAAGAAATTAAATTGCAATTGAAATAAGACATATGGTAAAATAAATATAGAAGTTGATAAATATGTCTGAAAAAATATATACAATTGAAGAAATTAAGAAAAAAGGCTTTAAAAAAATATAAAGTAAAGAAAGCTGTATTATTTGGTTCTTATGCTAAAAATATACAAACTTCAAAAAGTGATATAGATATAGTGGTAGATAGCCAGGGAAAGCTCATAAATATTAATTTTTATGGACTTTTGGAAGAATTGTCTGAAGCATTAGATAAAAATGTGTGACTTACTTGTAATATCAGAAATAAAAGAGAATAGCCCTATATAATGTTGATTTATCAGTATTATGGGCAACTATAAAGGAAAGTTTGCCAGAACTAAAAAAACAATTAAAAGAATTATTAATAAAAAAGATTAATAAATAAGTTTTGCACTGCAAAACTTATTTATTATTAAAGGAAAGAATAATGAATGGTGTAATTATAGTAGATAAGAAAAAGGGAAGAACCTCTTTTGATGAAATAAGAGAAATAAGAAAAAAATACAATATAAAAAAGGTAGGACATGCAGGAACACTTGATCCAATGGCAACAGGGGTTTTAATAATTTTAATAGGAGATGCAACAAAGCTATCAGATTATTTAATGGATCATGATAAAGAATATATTGCTACTTTAAAATTAGGACAAAGAACAGATACATTAGATAGTGAAGGACAAGTAATTGAAGAAAAAGAAGTGCCAGATTTATCGAAAAAGAATATAGAAGAAGTTCTATTTAATCTTTTGGGAAAAAGTAAACAAATACCCCCAATGTATTCTGCAATTAAAGTAAATGGAAGAAAGCTTTATGAATTAGCTAGAAAAGGGGAAGAAATAGAAAGAAAAGAACGAGAAATAGAAATATATGAAATAAAGCTTATAAAAATAAAAGAAGAAAATAAAAAAATAAGTGAAATAGAGTTTAAAGTAAAGTGCTCAAAAGGTACATATATAAGAACACTTTGCGAAGATATTGCAAAAAAATTAGGAACTCTTCGGATATATGAAAGATTTAAGAAGAACTAGAGTTGGTAACTTTTCATTAGAAGATAAAGACAAATTTTTTACAATAGAAGATATTATGAAAGATAAAAAGTCTTACTTCTTAAAAAATGATGAATTAAAAAAATTGTTAAATGGAGTAAAAATACAAACTGATTTAAAAGATGGTTTAGTAAAAATATATTATAATCAAAAATTTATTGGATTGGGAGAAGTAGAGAATAATTTTTTGAAAAGAAAGATAATTCTTGAAAAATAAATAATAAAAAATAGCTCTTAGAAAATTAAGAGCTTTTTTCTTTATAAAATTTAAAAAATAACAATATAAATAATAAAACCCCGCATTAGCCGTAAGATGAGAGAAATTTTAAGAGCCTGTTTTCACAGGTGGGTGTCTTGTTGAATGCTACTGGGTTTC
>CALXPX010000124.1 GCA_944390305.1 uncultured Clostridia bacterium | reverse complement strand
CATAAATAGGAGGTAATTTTACTCCTAATATAATACTTTCTATTATCTTAGAAGCTTTTTTCTTACTTTTAACTTCTGCTCTTTGATATCTAGGTCTTATTATAAATCTTTTTTTATTCTTTAGATTTATAATTTCTTCAATTGTAAAAGTTTTTGTATTAGTTTTTACCTGTTTTTTTCTTTCAATACCTAGCCAAGGCTTATCCTTGTCTATCTTTTCAGGCTTTGAAAAATATGTTTTCTTTCTATTCTCTTTTAAAGTAGATAACTTTTTATCTGTATCCAATTTTAAGTCATTTATCAAATATTTATTTACATATGCATGTCTACTTTCTATATTACTTGATGTCATATTTTTATAATTGTCAAAATATCTACTACCATCTTTTTGCACATAAGTATAAAATTGTTGTATATCAAAATCGAAAAACTCTTTTGAATAAAATCTATAAAGAATAGAGAACATCCAGTATACACTCTTAAAAAACAATATATTTTCTTTTAAATTACTATTTTCTTCATACAGTTTCTTTTTTAATTCATATATCTTTTTAATTATTCTTTCAAACTCTTTTATTTTTTCTAATTTCTCTTGTTCACTCATAGGAACTATAAATATTTCATAATATCTATCAAAAACCGTCATTCCTACTTTAATTGTCTTTTCTCCTATAATTGGCATATATGGCATTACTAATAATTCTCTTGCAACTACTAATAATGAATTAATCTTTTCTCTATCATCTAATTTTTCTCTTTTAGATACTGGAAGTAATACATACATTACTTCTTGATAAAATTTAATATCTTTAGCCAATTCTTCTGCTAAATTCCCTGTTAGAAAATCTCCATCATATTTAGCTCTTGCAATTTCCTCTTTTTTAAGAGGTGTCATTCCAGCATTATATCTTCTAAAAGAATCTCTTTCTAACATAGGTAATTCGTCATCTAAAATAGATGAATCTGCTGTATATAATATTATTCTTAATTCATATTCTTCAAAAATAGTTCTCATATTTTCTGGTAAATTCTTAAAATCTAGACCGGCTAAATCTTTTAATTTTGAAAGTCCAGATGGTTCTAATTTAAATTCATTATTATAAAAAGACAATAAAGTTTCATACCTTTGTCTCCCGTCAATTACTTTTAATTCTTTTCCTCTTTTAATAATAGTAAGCGGTGGTATTACGCCATTTATCAAAACTGTTTCTATTAAATTAACAGCTTTGGTTATATTCCAAATATAATTTCTTTGGTAATTTAAATCATATCTTATGTATTCTTCTTTTCCAGGAGTTAATAATTCTTTTAAATTCCTAGATGTTAATTCTCTATGTAATCTTTCGTATAAATTTCTTAAGTCAATCATTTTACTTCTCCTTCAAGCTTTTTTAGTTGCTTTTTTATTTTTCGTCATAATTATAATATAAAATATACCATAATTCAATCTTTTTCGGCATTTTTATCTTAAGAGCAAAAAAAGAGTATTAAGTTTAATCTTAATACTCACTTTTTTTAACATTTAAGCTGTTTCTCTTTTCCAATAAAATAAATATTGTTGCGCTAGACCTTGCATATTTCCAAACTTACTATCTGCTAGTTTTTGAATTTCCTTTTTTGTGACTTTAGTCTCATCTTCTTTTTTTATGTATAATTCATTCATTACCCTTCTTACCCATACATCAATAGGAAACACGTCAAATCTTTTTAAAGTAGAAAATAATAAAATACAATCAGCTACCTTAGGGCCAACACCTGAAAGCTTTAATAGCTCTTCCCTTGCATCTGCCGTTTTCATATATTTTAGCTTTTCTAAGTCAATTTCTTTATTAATTATCATCTTCGTTGTTTCATAAAGTCTTATATCTCTAAAACCTAGTCCTAAATTTCTAAATTCCTGAACAGTCACTTTTGATAAACTTTCTGGACTTGGAAAAGTATAATAATCTTTTCCATTATAAGTAATCTTTTTTCCGTAAGCTTTAGATAATCTTTCTATAATTCCTTTAATTCTTGGAATATTATTATTTGCAGATATTATAAATGAAATTATTGTTTCCCATAAGTCCTGATTTAATATCCTTATACCTTTGCCATATTCAACACTTATTTTTAAATTTTCATCAATTTTAGCAAGTTTCTCCCTTATATCACTATAGTCTCTATCTAGATCAAAATATTCTCTACATATTTTTTCTATATCTCCCTGACAAATACCTTTAAAAGTTATAAAATTTCCATCTTTACTTACATTTAGAACATTTTCGCCAAATACACCTGTATAACTCCCGTCAAGTTCTTTATTCCATCTAAAACATTGCCCGCAATCAAAAACATCTGCAAGTTCAAAAACATCTGATTTAATAGTATATATCATAATTTAACCTCTTAATATGTCTCTATAACATTTATTTCAAATTTACCAGGTTTCATATTTTCGTCTGGTTTAACTGCAATATCTACATCATACATTTCTTTTAATTTTTTAGCATTTTCTTTTTTATGTCCTATAACATTATTAACAGACTCTGGGTTTACTGTA
Source organism: uncultured Clostridia bacterium (assembly GCA_944390305.1). Classification (GTDB taxonomy): domain Bacteria; phylum Bacillota; class Clostridia; order TANB77; family CAG-508; genus CAG-793. Next base: position 383 of record CALXPX010000124.1, on the reverse strand, counting down.
ATTTCAACTTCTTTAACTTTCATATTTATCTTTTTTATTTTTTCAGCAATACTATCATACCACATACTATCCTCTACAAGTTGTCTAAATGCTGGATGATAAGGACCTGCTAATACTTCACTACTATCTTTTTTAGGATCTGTTATTTCATCCGTATTTTGAAGTCCTACTCTTATAACATCAATTTTTTTCTTTCTAAACATATATATAATTTCTTTACACCTCTCAACAGCTTGTTCCACTGTAAGTGGCACATATTCTCCATCTTCATATTCCTTAGCAAGCTCAGTTCCTTTTATAACTAGTACAGGATATATTCTTACCATTTTAGGTTTTAATTTTATTAAATCTTTTGTTGTATTTATTTCATCTAATTCTGTACT
>CALXPX010000123.1 GCA_944390305.1 uncultured Clostridia bacterium | reverse complement strand
TTTGAGTTAAGAACACTAACATATACTTTAGCGTACTTAAGGTCAGGTGTCACCTTGACCTTAGTTACGCTTATCATTCCAGTGACATCTGGATTTTTTAATTCATAATTTATAACTTGACTTATTTCTTTTTTTAATTCTTCATTTATTCTGCCAAGTCTATTTTCATTTTTCATTATCTTTTTACCTCTTCTTGAATATATGCTTCTATGATGTCTCCTTCTTTTATGTCATTATAATCTTGAATTTGGATTCCACATTCAAATCCTTTTGATACTTCTTTAGCATCATCTTTAAATCTTTTTAATGAAATTAGTTTTCCTTCATGAATAACTACTCCATCTCTTATAACTCTTACTCCAGCATTTCTTTCAATTTTTCCGTCAATAACAAAGCATCCTGCAATTGTACCAACACTAGATATTCTAAATGTTTGTCTAACTTCTGCATTTCCGATATTCTTTTCTCTAAAAATAGGTGCAAGCATTCCTTTCATAGCGTCTTCTACATCTTCTAAAGCTTGGTATATAACAGAATATTGCTTAATTTCTACCCCTTCTTTTTCTGCTAGCATTTTAGCTGCACCTACTGGTCTTACATTAAATGCTATAATTATTGCTTTTGCAGCTTTTGCAAGTTGAACATCTGATTCTGTTACACCACCTGCATTTGAATGAATAACTTTAACTCTAACTTCTTCGTTCGATAATTTTTCAAGTGATGTTTTCATAGCTTCTGCTGTACCTTGTACATCTGTTTTTACTATAATATTTAATTGTTTTAAATCTTCACTTTCCATTTTTTCAAATAAATTATCTAGTGTAACTATATCATTATTTGCAATTGATTTTTCTCTTGAGTCTAATTTTCTCTTTTCAATTAAGTGTTTTGCAGTTTTTTCATCTGCTACTTCATAGAAAATATCTCCAGCTTCTGGAACCACACTTAAACCTGTAACTTCAACTGGTGTTGATGGTCCTGCTTTTTTTACATTTTTTCCTTTATCATTTTTCATTGTTCTTATTTTTCCAATAGCATTTCCAACAACTATTCTATCTCCAACATTTAAAGTTCCTCTTTGAACTAACATAGATGCAATAGGCCCTTGAGCTTTATCTAATCTTGCTTCTATAACTGCTCCTTTTGCCTGTTTATTTGGATTTGCTCTTAGGTTTTGCATATCTGCAACAAGTAATACCATTTCTAGTAAATTATCTATATTAATATTCTTTTTAGCAGAAATAGGAACAAATATTGTATCTCCTCCCCATTCTTCAGGAACCAAGTCATATTTCATAAGTTCTTGTTTTACTTTTTCTGGATTTGCTCCTGGCAAGTCTATTTTATTAATAGCTACAACAATAGGAATTTCTGCTGCTTTAGCATGATTTATTGCTTCTACTGTTTGAGGCATAACACCATCATCTGCCGCAACTATTAGGATTGCAATATCAGTGATTTGTGCACCTCTTGCTCTCATACTTGTAAATGCTTCATGTCCTGGTGTATCTAAGAATGTTATCTCTCTTCCATTTACATTTACTTTATATGCACCAATATGTTGAGTAATTCCTCCAGCTTCTCCTTCTATAACATTAGTATTTCTTATAGCATCTAAAAGTGAAGTTTTTCCATGATCTACGTGACCCATTACTACCACTACTGGTGGACGTGGCTCTAGATCTTCTTCTTTATCTTCTGAATCATCAAATAAGATATCCTCATCTTTTATTTCTTCTTTTTTATTAGCAACAACTCCAAATGCATCTGCTACTAAATAAGCTGTATCAAAATCTAGAGTTTGGTTAATTGTAGCCATTATTCCTAAATCCAATAATTTTTTAATAACTTCTGTGCTTGTTTTCTTCAAATCTGCTGCTAAATCTTTTACTGTAATATTCTCTGGAATAGTAATTTCTTTTAAGTCAAATATTTTTTGCTTATTTCTTTCTTCATCTTTTTTAGGTTTTCTTTTATTTCTTTTCCCTCTTACTGTAGATAAGTCATAATAATCAAGCATTCCACCATCAGTATCTTCAAACATGTTAGAAAGTCTATCCACTTGTTTTAAATTCCTTAATTTGTCTTCGTTAAAACTTTCTTCTTCGTCACCCCTTCTATTTCTTTTTCTTTTATCATCTTGATTATTATATCTATTTGCTTTTTGTTTATCGATAATTCTTGTACTATAATCTCTTTGATTACCCTTTTCAACAATATCTGCTGACATAATATCTTTAATATTTCTATCAATACTATGATTATTAAGAGGCCTTTTATAATTATATTCAGCTTTATTATTTCCTCTGAAGTTATTATTTTGGTTTTTGTTATTATTAAAATTATTTCTATTATTAGTATAACCATTTGTATTATTATGGTTATTAGTACGATTATTTCCAAAATTTCTGTTATTATTAAAATTATTATTTAAATTCTTATTTTGCTGATTATTATTTCTTAGTCTTTGATTTTTATCGTTAAAGTTGTTTTCATCCTTATTCATTTTTGCTTCTTCTTTTTTAACTTCTACCTTTTCTTCTTTTTTCTGAGTATTTTCTATCTTCACTTTTTCTTCTTTAATTTCTTTATTTTCTACTACTTTTTCTTCTTCCTTTTTTTCTTCTTTCTTAGGCTTTATACCAAATAGCTCATTTACAGTCATTGGTTTTACTGGTTTTTCTCTATATACTATATTATAGTCTTTATTTCTTCTTTTATTAAATCCTAAGTCAGCTGATTTTTTTCTTACTTCTTCTTGTTTTTTTCTTTCTTTTTCTTCTTCATCATCGCTAACTATTACTTCTCTTCTTATTATTACTTGACCAGTAGTTTTAACTTCTTCTTTCTTATCTTTTTTACTTAAATTATTTCTGATTTTATCAGCATCTTTCTCTTCAATTGCATTTAAGTGACTGGTTACATTTAGTCCTAACTTATTTGCCATTTCTATTACTTCTTTATTTTCTAACTTTAATTCTTTTGCTAATTCATGTATTTTTATTTTACCCAATATATTCACCCCCTGCAATAATATTTGTATTTATTTTAATTTTAACTTTTTTCAATCTTACACCTCTTATTTTCTTATACTTTACATTTTATATATTTTTTGTGTATTTATTCCTCTTCCTTAGTAGTTTCTTCTGCATTCATCTCTTCTAACATTTTTCTAAATTGCGATTCACTCTTTATATCTATTTTCCAATTAGTTAATTTGGCTGCTAGTTTAGCATTTTGTCCACCTTTTCCTATAGCTAAAGACAATTGATCATCAGGAACAATTACTTGAGCAAATTTTTCATCTTCTTTAACGTCTACTGCTAAAACTTTTGCTGGAAGTAGAGCTGTAGATATATATATTGAAGGATCTTCATTCCACTCTATAACATCAATTTTCTCTCCATGTAGTTCATTAATTATATTTTGTATACGAATTCCCTTTTGTCCTACACAAGAACCAACAGGATCTATGTTAGGATTTGGCGAATATACAGCAACTTTACTTCTAGAACCAGGATCACGAGAAATACTTTTAATTTCTATTACACCTTCATAAATTTCTGGTATTTCTATTTCAAACAGTTTTCTTACAAATTCTGTACTCGCTCTTGAAAGTACAATTTGTGTAGACCCTTTAACTCCTTTTTCTACACTTATAATGCAAGCTCTTATTTTATCATTTACACTATATTTTTCTGTTGGAACTTGCTCTTTTTTAGGCATAATTCCTTCTATTCTTCCTAAATCCATTATAACAGATCCTCCATCTGCCTTTTGAACTAATCCTGTTATAATTTCTCCTTTTTTATCTGCGAATTCAGAAAATATAACATCTCTAGATGCTTCTCTTATTTTTTGAGTTATTACTTGTCTTGCTGTTTGTGCTGCAATTCTTCCGAATTCTTTTGGCATAAGTTCAAATTCTACTTTATCTCCTATATTATAATTTGTATTAATTTTTTGTGCTGCTTCTAAACTTATTTCTTTTTTATTATCTGTTACTTCTTCTACAACATCTTTTTCTTGATATACATGCATTTGTCCATCATTTTTATCTAATACAATTTTCACATTTTCATCATTACAATCAAAATTTCTTTTATATGCAACAACCAATGCTGATTCAATAGATTGCATTAAAAATTCTTTGTCTATACCATTTACTTTTTCAAGTTCATCCATAGCAGTTATAAGTTCTGTTGTATCAATTCCCTTATTTACTATTTTTACCTCTTTTTTCTTCATTTTTTTTATTCCTCCCAATTATATACTGTTTTTGCACTAGCAATATTTTTATTTTCTATTTTTTTATCATCTACTATTATGTATTCTTCACTAAATTCCTTTAAATTTCCAACAATTACTTTTTTACCATCTACTTGCTTATATAAATGTACTTCTATTTTATTTCCAATATTACTCTCAAATTGCTCTTTTCTTCTAAGATTTCTTTCAATTCCTGGTGAAGAAATTTCTAAATAATATTGATCTTTTATATAGTTTTTTTCATCTAAAATATCTGTAATACTATTATTTACCAATTCACAATCATTTAAACCTATTCCATTAGAACTATCTATATATATTCTTAAAAAGTTATCTTTTCCTTCCTTTTGGTACATAACATCATATACTAAGTATCCTAAATTTTCAATTATTGGTTTTACTAATTCTTCTATCTTTATTTCTAAAGCTGTCATAGTCATCCTTTCTATTTCTACGTAATGAAAGAGTGGATTTG
>CALXPX010000122.1 GCA_944390305.1 uncultured Clostridia bacterium | reverse complement strand
AAATAGCAGGATTAGTTAGAATTGAACTTGGAAAAAGATTAGACTTAATAGAAAAAAATGTGTACAAGTTTTGCTTTATAGTGGATTTTCCTATGTATGAATATAATGAAGATGAAGAAAAAATAGATTTTAATCACAATCCATTCTCAATGCCACAAGGTGGAATGAAAGCACTAGAAGAAAAGGATCCATTAGATATTTTAGCGTATCAATATGACTTAGTATGTAATGGATACGAAATGGCATCTGGAGCTGTTAGAAACCACAATCCTGAAATAATGCTTAAAGCATTTGAAATAGCAGGATATAAAGAAGAAGATATAAAGGAAAAATTTGGAGCTCTATATACAGCATTCCAATATGGTACGCCACCACATGCAGGAGCGGCACCTGGACTAGATAGAATGATAATGCTTATTGCCAATTCAAATAATATAAGAGAAGTTATAGCATTTCCTAAAAACAAAAAAGCAAGAGATGTAATGATGAATGCACCAAGTAAAGTAACAGAAAAGCAATTAGAGGATGTGCATATACAAATACGAAAAGAAGATTAATATAATTTAGGAGAAAAACAAATGAAAAACTTTAAAAGCCTTGAGGCTGTATATATATATATATATATATCGTAAGATTTAATGAAATAAAATAAAACATAGTGAAAAAACTATGCTTTTTAGGAGAATCTAAAAAGTATAGTTTTTTATTTTAAAAAAAATAAATAGCAAGATAAAAGAAATAATACAGGAAAATAATAAAAAAATATTTCGCAATACGAAAAATTACAAATAAAAAGTTGTTAGGATATAAAGGAAGTATAACATATGAAGAATGTAAGGAGGACAAAAGAATGAATAAGAAATATAAAAATGAAAAAAAAATAATAAATAGCCATAAAGGAATAACATTAATAGCATTAGTGGTAACTATAATAGTACTATTAATACTAGCAGGAGTAGCAATAAATTTAACCATAGGAAGTAATGGAATATTTAAAAGAGCAGAAAATGCAACAAATATATATGATGAAAAAGCAATAGAAGAAAATCTAGAAATGTTATATCAAGAACAGATGATAGATGAGGCAGCAGGAAGAATAAGTAGAGATGAAACAGATGTATTTTTAGAGATGACAAAAGGAAAAGAAGTAAGTCAAGAAGATATAGAAAGATTTAATAATGTGTTAGGAAAATATAGTAAGAAGTTATATGGAATATGGACAATAGAAGATTTAAAAAGTATAGGGAATAATGAGGAATATCCATTAGACGGAATATATATACAATTTAAAGATATAACAATGGAAGAAGAAGGAATAAGCCCAATAGGAAAAGAAGCAAATCAATTTACAGGAATATATAATGGAAATGGAAAGAAAATAGAAGAATTAAATATAAAAGCAGAAGGAGATAACATAGGTTTATTTGGAGTAAATAGTGGAAAGATAGAAAATGTAACAGTAGAAGGATATAATTTAGAAGTAAATTATGCACAAACTGGAACAATAGCAGGAGAAAATAGTGGAATAATAACAAAATGCACAAATAATAATGGAGAAATACATTCAAATGGAAACAATGATGGAAGTAGAGTAGGAGGAATAGTTGGACTAAATAAAGAAGCAGGATTAGTAGCAGGATGCACAAATAATAGTAATATATCAGGAGAATATAAATTGGTAGGAGGAATAGTTGGCTTTAATAATGGAGGAGATATAGAAAACTGTGTAAATAATGCAAATATTATAGGCCCTATGCAAGTAGGAGGAATAGTTGGATGGACTAATCATGGTACAAAAGATTCTGATATATATGTAAAGAATAATATCAATTATGGAAGCGTAGAAGGCACATCTTCATCAGAAACATCAACTTCTATTGGTGGAATTGCAGGGGGAAATGGTATAAGCTCTATTTTAATTAATAATGAAAACAATGGAGTAATACAAAGTAATGGAATAGTACAAGGTGGTATTGCAGGAATGAATTATTATAATATAGAGAAATGTTATAATAAAGGTGAAGTTATAAACACGGCAATTTTAGGTGATAATCCAATGACAAGAGTAGGAGGGGTTGTAGGTTATTCAATAGGAAATATTAAAGAATGCTATAATATTGCAGATGTTCATGGAGAAAAAGAAAATGCGACTTTTATTGGGGGAATTGTAGGAGCAATAAATTCTACAAATTATGAAGGAAGTGGAAATGTCTTAATAAAAAATTGCTATAATACAGGAAAAATAAGCGGCAAATCACAGATAGGAGGAATAGCAGGAAGAGTTTCATCAGAAGCTTCTATGGAATCTTGTTATAATATAGGATCGATAGAGGGAAATAATGGTGTTGGAGGACTAGCTGGTGAAACAGTACAAAAAACGGGTTATATAGCAAATTCATATAATAAAGGAAAAGTTATTGCTGATAGCATGCATGTAGGAGGAATTATTGGAGTAATAAGAAGTAAAATTGAAAATTGCTACAATTCAGGAAATGTAGAAATAAAGTCTACTAATAATAGAGTAGGTGGATTATTTGGTGCATTAGATACAGCGTATATGAAAAAAGAAGAAGTAAAAAATTGTTATTATTTAAATACTAGTTATAGTAAAGCATGTGGAAACGAAAGTACTATAGGAAATATAGAAGGAGCTAAAAGTGTAACAGATGAAGAACTTAAAAATTTAGCAGAAACATTAGGAAGTGAATT
>CALXPX010000121.1 GCA_944390305.1 uncultured Clostridia bacterium | reverse complement strand
AAATAATTTGTTAAATCTAACAGTAAAATATGAAAATCCAAATGCAGGAGTATATAAAAAAGAAGATACAAGTTATGAAAATAATTTTGATAATTATGGAATATTAGGAGAAAGTTATATATAGAGAGAAGGAGATGAAACACCAGGAAGTGCACTAGGATTAGAAGAAGTAGAAGCAGGACACGAAGAAAAAGGAACGGCATATTATTATAATATAGGAAGTGAATCAAATCCAAATGCAGAAATGGGAGTAGATTCAGCAATATATGAAATGCTATTTAAGGGAACTGAAAGTTATAATAACAAGCCATACTATTTAGCTTCATATGGAGTCTATATCTTTCCAAGTAGCAGTGGTAATAGTGTTCGTTTTGGACCCGGAGCAGTAACTGAAGGAAATGTTGGCTGTGGTTTCCGTCGATTTACCGGTTCAAATGGTTTCGAGGCTAGTGGTAGACTAGGAGTTCGTCCTCTAATTTCTCTAAAATCTGATGTAAAGGTAAGCCAGTTAGAAGTAATAAGTGGATCAAGAGAACAAGATTGGTAATAATTTTATAACAATTAATATAATAAATAGATACATAAAAAGAAGTATCAAAAAGATACTTCCTTTTATGTTATATCAAATAATAACTTAATATAGATAAAATTACTAAATGCACAGGGTAGAATATGTAAAAGAAATATTTCATCCCGGGGCCTTTTTTTCCATTATACAAAAGCATAAAGATAATAGGAAAAAATGTTCCAAGGATTAGAGAAATATTCATAGGTATTCCATATACATTGAACTTATTAAAATATATTGCTAAACATAAAATGAAAAATACGAAAGCAAAAAGTATGTTGTTCTTAAATATATATAAAAAGTCTTTGTTATCTAAAGTAATAGACTTATCCTTGAAAAATACAAAAATACATAAAATTATACAAACGCCTATTCCACCATAATCTACTTTGGCAAATTCTGCAATTAAAATAATAACTATATCTAAAAATATTGCAAGCCATTTATTAGGCAATTTATCTAGAAAATACATTGCAAGAAGTCCTAAAGATAATGTAAAGAATACATTTAAATTATCAAAAATGCCAGCATACAAATAAGTAAATATACTAAAAGGAATTTGAGATATTATTGCAAATATTAATAATCTAAATAAATATTTTTTTACATTCTTAGTATGTTTATAACCAATTACTAATTGAAAGCAAAAAAGGGGAAAAGCAATTCTACCTATAACATTTAAAAAAGTAAAATGGCCAATTAAAGCATCTGATGAATGATCACATAACATACAAATAATAGCAATCAATTTTATAACAAAACTAGACATAAATATTTTCTCCTAAATAATATTTTCAAATGGTAAATCTCTTAAAGAGATTTGAACAGAAGATAGATAATTTAATATTCCAGAATCAGATTTAAAATCAAATTTTAATTTATAACTACATAATAACTGAGTAGATACATTAAATCTTTTATTTATTTCATATGAACCATATTTCCCATCACCAATAATAGGTAGGCCAATATGAGCAAGCTGAGCACGTATTTGATGAGTTCTTCCTGTGTGTAAAGTAACATCTAATAATGAAACTTTCTTTTCTTTATTTTCTTTTAAAACAGTATATGATGTTTTTATTGGGACATATCCTTTCTTTTTAGTTTCGGAAATATATACTAGAGCTTTTTTGTTATCTTTGAATAAATACGAATAAATAGTATCCTTTCTTTTAAGAATATTACCATATACACAGGTAACATAATGTTTTTCAATTTCATTTCTTTTAAATTTATTTAATAAAATAGATAAACTTTCAGAATTTTTAGCAAAAAGGACTAATCCCAAAGTATTTCTATCAATTCTATGACAAGGCTCTAAAAAAGTGTAATTTTCTTTCATAATGGAAGTAAGAGAATTTTCACCAGTTACTTCCAAATTATATGGTTTATTAAAAACAACTATATTATCATCTTCATAAATAATTGGAATGGTCATTTTTTTTATTCCATATAAAATATCATCTGAAATATATAAATCAACAATGTCTGAAAAATGTAAAACAACATTTTGATTAATTCTTTTACCATTTATCTTTACATCTTTTTTTCTTAAAGCTTTATATATATAATTTATATTTAGTGATGGAAATTCATTACTTAAAAAAGTTATTAATTTTTTTCCTTCATCCTTTTTTTCAACAGTTAAAGTTTTCATAAAATTCACCTTTAAAAATTATAAATTAAAAAAAGGCTAAATTCAATACATTTAGCCTTATAAATATCAAATATTTATATTGATTTTAGAATCTTTTAATCTTTTTCTATATAAAGTTATTTTTCTACCCATAACTTGAACAACTGTACTATTAGTAGAATCAGCTAAAGTTACACTTAAAGCTTTAGCACTTTCATTAGCTGTTTCTAAAACTGTAATTTTAATTAATTCGCGAGCTTCTAATGCATCATCTACTTGTTTAATTAAATTATTAGATAGTCCCGCTTTTCCAATTTGAAATATAGGCTCTATATTAGTAGCTAGACTTCTTAAATATGCTCTATCTTTACTTGTCATA
>CALXPX010000120.1 GCA_944390305.1 uncultured Clostridia bacterium | reverse complement strand
CAAAAAAAATATACTTAAAAAGCCATGTTTACATATTAATGCAAACATGCTATAATATGCAAGAGGTAAAAAATATGAAACTAATATCTTGGAATGTTAATGGATTAAGAGCAGTAATTTCAAAAGGATTTGAAAATATGTATAAAAAAGTAGATGCAGATATATTTTGCATTCAAGAAACAAAGATGCAAGAAGATCAAGTTTCTGATGAAATATCTAATATATTTAAAGATAGATATGTTTATTGGAATTGTGCTGAAAAAAAAGGATATTCAGGTACTGCTGTTATAACAAAAATTAAACCTTTAAAGGTGACATATGGAATTGGAATAGAAGAACATGATAAAGAAGGAAGAATTATTACTTTAGAATTTGAAGATTTTTATTTAGTAAACTGTTATACTCCAAATTCTAAAAGAGAATTAGAACGATTAGATTATAGAATGATTTGGGAAGATGAAATAAGAAAATATTTGATAAATCTATCTAATAAAAAAGGAGTCATATACTGTGGAGATTTAAATGTAGCTCATACAGAAATTGACTTAAAGAATCCTTCTACTAATCATAATAGTGCAGGATTTACAGATAATGAAAGAAATAAGATGACAGAATTGTTAAATTCAGGATTTATAGATACATTTAGATATATGTATCCTGATAAGAAAGAAATATATTCTTGGTGGTCATATATGTTTCATGCAAGGGAGAAAAATGTAGGTTGGAGAATAGATTATTTTATTGTCTCAAGGTCTATGAAAGAAAAAATAGAAGATGCAAAAATACTTACGGAAATAATGGGAAGCGATCATTGTCCTGTTGAATTAGATTTAAAAGATTAAGTATAAAAGTGAAAGGAATTGATTTCATGAAAAAAGAAAAAATATTAGGAACTAAAAGATGGCTTTATTGGGTATCGATAGGAGTTGTACTAATAGTAATATATAAATTATTAGACAATTTTTCTGGTATAGGTAATTGGATGGATAATTTATTTAGTGTTTTAGCTCCATTTTTAGAAGGTATTTTAATAGCATATATTTTACTTATGCCATGTAAAAAAATAGAGAACTTTTTAGTTAAGAGAAAAAGTAAATTCTTATCTAAGCATGCAAGAGGAATAAGTATTACATTTGTATATATAATTGTACTTGTATTAATTGCTTTATTTATGAATGTTATTATACCTACATTAGTTACAAGTATTAAAGATTTAATAAGTAATGTTCAGAATTATTATAATGCTGTTATTTCCGACAGTCCAGATTTAAGTATTACACCTTTTATTCAGGAAAATATTTTAAAACCTGTTGTAGATTGGATACAAAATGTAGACTTTGAAAGTATGTTTACTTTTGAAAAAATAAAAGAATATCTTTCTTCAGCAATGGGATTTATTAAAGGAATTGTTAATATATTTATTGCCATTATTTGTTCTGTATATATACTAGCACAAAGAACAAGAATTGTTAGATTTTTAAACAGATTTGCAAAAGCTGTATTAACACAAAAAGGATATGAAAGATTTAATAAATATTTTGCAAGCGGAAATGCTATTTTCTTTAGATATTTATCTAGTCAAATGCTAGATGGAATAGTAGTAGCTATATTAACTAGTATAGCAATGTCTATATTAGGAGTAAAATATTCTGTGCTACTTGGAACATTGATTGGTATTTCAAATTTAATACCATACTTTGGTGCTATTTTTGGAGTAGCAATAGCAATAATAATTACCCTTCTTACAGGTGGATGGCAACAAGCATTAATAATGGGTATAGTTGTTATTATACTTCAGCAAATAGATGCTAATTTAATCAATCCAAGAATAACTAGTTCATCTTTAAAGGTAAGTCCATTACTTATAATGTTTGCAGTAACTGTAGGTGGAGCATATTTTGGAATTTTAGGAATGTTTTTAGCAGCCCCTATTTTTACATTAATAAAAGTAATAGTAGATGATTTTGTAAATGAAAGAAATGAAATAAAAGAGAAAAAAGAGATAGAACTTCAGAAAGAAAAAATATAATATATATAAATAAAAAGCACATAGATTAAATTTTTTAAGATTTAATTTATGTGTTTTTGCATTGTAACAAATTGTAAATTTTATTATTGATTGAAATAATCCATTATACCGTTATAAATTCCCCAAGCAAGTTTATCCTGGTATTCATCTGTTTTTAGCTGTTTTTCTTCTTCAGGGTTAGATAAAAATCCACATTCTACAATAGTTATAGGGATTTCTACATGTTTCATTATATATACGGTATTTAGCGTATGTGGAGTTCTATTGTTATTTTTTGAAATGGAAGAATTTAAGCTAGACTGAATATTATTGGCTAATTTTTTTGAATCTTCACTACCATTTTTATAAAATGTTTGCCATCCTGAATAACTACTATCTGATATTTTATTTAAGTGTATAGATACGAATATATCTGCAGAAGATTTATTTCCTATTTTAACTCTATTTTTAATATCTGAAACTTTCTTTTGAGCAATAGTCTTAGCATCAATTTCATATATAGAATTATCATCAGATCTAGTAAGAATTACAGTAGCACCACTGCTTTCTAATAATTTTTGTATTTTTAGAGTTA
>CALXPX010000119.1 GCA_944390305.1 uncultured Clostridia bacterium | reverse complement strand
ATCAAGCAGTTCACTATGACATAATTAAAAGTTAATTTTGAAAAATTTTTATGACATTTTCAAAAGTTATTGACAGTTTTTTATGCAATTCATTATGTTATCTATATATTAGATACAGTTTTTATCTCTTTTTTATTAATCTCTTCTATTTTTTTATATAATTTTTCTTTTATATTATATTCTTTATTACATTTATATACTAGAGACCATAAATAAATTATTACTAAAAATATCGCTATATTTTTATAATAAAGTATTAATATACTTGCAATTGCGGTAAGTATTATTATATTTATATTTGTTATAGTTTTTGTAATATTATAACTCTGTCTTAGTCCTATAGTTATATGTAAAACTTCCTGAAGGATTCTACCTCCATCTAATGGATAAATAGGAATCAAATTAAATAAAATCAGCAGAATATTTGCATATATTGCATTTTGATAATTGTATATATCTAATTTTTCTTTGCTTAGTATAATTATAAATATACATATTATATTTGTTATAGGTCCTGCTAATGCTATTAACATCTTTTTTAAACATAGCAAATTTCCTTTCTTTATTTTTTTATTATAGTCTTGGCATTTTATTTCAAATCCCAAATTAAATCCATATGGAATTATTCCAATTGATTTAGGTTTAAATCCTAAACATATTCCACATAATAAATGACCTAACTCATGGATTAATGCAAAAAACATTAATATTGCATATATTCCAATATTTTTCGTTATTAAAAAAATTAATATTATAGCAAATATTTTTAAATCTATTTTTATTTGCATCTTACACCCCTTTTAAAATGTTAAAATAGCTGCTGGATCTACAGTTCTTCCTTCTCTACTTATTTCAAGATGTAAGTGAGGCCCTGTAGTTCTACCAGTATTACCTACTTCGGCTATTTTTTGTCCTTGCATTACATAATCTCCCTCATTTACTACAATTTTGCTGCAGTGTGCATATAGAGTACTTACCTCTCCATTTGTTATTTTTACGTGATTCCCATAATCTCCGTATCCTGATACCAGTTCTACTGTTCCTTCCATAGAAGATACTATTTCTGTTCCTACAGTCGCACCTATATCTATACCTGCATGGTTTTCTGATATTATATCTGTTGCCTCTCTTTTTCCATATTTAGAAGTGATTGTTCCATAACATGGAACAATCATTGATACATTAGCTTTTATATATGCAATATCTTGCTCATCTTGACTTAAGTTTATATCTTCATCAGTTCCTCCCACACCAATTTGATTTGTCACTTCATTTGTTACTTCATTTTCAATCTGATTAGATTCTACTTCATTTATTACATTATTTTCATTAATATCTTCTTTATTTTCCTTATTAAAATAATTAAAAAATGATTGTACAGATTCATTTCCTTTTATATATATTTCTTCAAAATTTATATCTTTAGATAATATTGGTTTTATATTTTCTATAATTCCTGGATTGTTTTGATTAAAAAAATATGCTATTCCAAATATGCATATGCTTACTATTGTTTGTATAAATACCTTAGTTAATATTGACATTTTTTTCTTTTCATTATTAATATTAATACTTCGTGCAGAAATCATACCTCTTCTTCTTCCAGCTATTTCTTCTGCTCTTCTAATTCTATCTTGCTCACTTATAATTCTTTCCATAAAAAATACCTCTTCCTTAGTCTTTCAATTAAATATATGACTAATGAAAAGGTTTTATTCTTTTTATATTATAATAATAAGGAAACTAATTATAACTAAAGATAACATTATTTTCCACAACAAGTTGTATTTTTTTAGTTTTTTGCATTCTCTTTCTAATTCTCTTAATTTCTTTTTATTTTTTCCTTCTTCTTTATATTTTTCCTCACATTTTTCTAATATTTTTTCTGCTTGATTAATAACATACTTTTTATTTAAATCATCCATAAATCTTTCTCCTTTAATAAAATTATTTCCACTTATGGATGATTTATGCAAATTATACCAATTTTATTTTTAATATTTTTCCTTCATTTCCATCTATTTTTATTTGTCTTTGTTTTAAATCTTCTGGTGCATCTTCACACATCCCACGATAAATTTCTTTATCACCGTCAAAAACAACTATTTTTAATAAATTAAATTCTTTTATTGTCATTCTTTTCTTCCTTCTTTTCTACTCCTGTAGCTACTACAGTTACAATTACATCATTTCCTAAATCTTCATCTATTACTGTACCAAATATGACATTGGCATCTGCGCTTACTCTTTCTCCTATAAGCCCTGCACTTCTATTTATATCCTCTAGACTAATGTCTTCACTTCCCTTGATATTAAATATAACACCTTTTGCCCCATCTATACTACTTTCTGTAAGAGGATTATTTAGAGCATTCATTGTAGCATTAATTATTTTATTTTCTCCACTTGCTTTTCCTATTCCCATATATGAATATCCACTATATTCAAGAATAGTTTTAACATCTGCAAAGTCCACATTTATTGTACCAACTGAGTTTATAAGGTCTGTAATTGATTGTATACCTTGTCTTAAAATATCATCTGTTAGTTTAAAAGCATTAAGTATAGAAATATTATTTTCTGTACTTTTTAATAATTTATCATTTGATATAATTATTAATGCATTAACATTTGGTTTTAATTTATCTATACCAATACTTGCTCTTGCACTTCTTAATTTTCCTTCAAAAGAAAATGGTTTTGTTACTATTCCAATTTTTAATATTCCTTTTTTCTTTGCTTCTTCTGCTATAACTGGTATA
>CALXPX010000118.1 GCA_944390305.1 uncultured Clostridia bacterium | reverse complement strand
GATTGTACTGTTGCAATGGCAGAATATTTAGAAGGTTCAGAAGAAGCTTTTGTAGAAAAAATGAATGAAAAGGCTAAAATATTAGGAATGAATGATACTACTTTTAAAAATTGTCATGGAATAGATGAAGATGGACATTTAACTTCTCCTTATGATATAGCTGTAATGTCTAGAGAACTTTTACTAAAACATCCTTCTATTACTAATTATACAACTATATATATGGATAGTCTTCGTGGTGGAAAATCAGAACTTGTAAATACAAATAAACTAGTAAGAAATTATGAAGGATGCACAGGATTAAAAACTGGTTCTACAAGTCTAGCATTATTTAATTTATCTGCAAGTGCTACAAAAAATGGATTATCTTTAATTGCTGTTGTAATGAAAGGAAAAACTAGTAGTGAAAGATTTAATGAGGCTAGAAAATTACTTGATTATGGATTTACTAATTATCAATATAAAGATTTAGGTAAGGCAAATGATGTAATTGGAAGTGCTAAAATTAATAAAGGACTAGAAAGCAGTGTAGATGCAGTAATAAAAAATGATGTTGGAGTAGTTATGAAAAAAACTAAAAATGCAGATATAAAGCAAAATGTAGAGATTTTTAATAATATTTCTGCACCAGTTACAAAAGGTCAAAAGATAGGTGAAGTAGTATTTTTCTTAGATGAAAAAGAAATAGCCAAAGTAGACTTAATAGCATCAAAAGATATTGCTAAATATGGCCTAGGATCTATGATAACCAAAGTATATAAAAATTGGTTTACTTTAATTAGAAATTAAATAAATTCTTTACAATTCTTATTTGTTATTATATTATAATAATAAGTAAGAATTTTTTTATAAGGAATAAAATTTTATGAATATAGGTATAGATATTGATGGAACTTTAACAAATGAGCATGATTATATGATAAAAAAAGCATTAGAATTTATAAAAGAAAAGAATCTTAATTATAAAATTATAAACAGAGATGAATATAATACAATAGATATTTTTAATTGGGGAGAAGATATAGAAAAATATTTTTGGGACAAGTATATTTTTGACTATGCAAAAAATGTTAAGATATATAAAAATGCAGCAAATGTAATTAGTAAGCTTAAAAATAATAATAAAATTTATATCATAACATCTAGGGGATTTACATTAGAAAACTCTAAAGAAGGGGAACTAATGAGATCACTAGTAAAAGACTGGCTAGAAAATAATAAAATAGAATATAATGAAATAATATTTGCAAAACATGGAAAAGTAGAAGAATGCAAGAAATATAAAATTAATATTATGATAGAAGATAGTAAATATAATATAGAGTGTTTAAAAAATATTGTAGATAAAATAATATGTTTTGATGCACCATATAATAAAGACTTAAAAGGAAATAATATAATAAGATGTAAAGATTGGCTGGAAATAGAAAAAGTATTTAAATAAAAAATATAAAAAATTATTTGTTCTAAATAAATATATGTAAATATATAAAAAAGGAGGGAGATTTATAATTATGTATGAAGCGGTCTTTATAGATATTGACGGAACACTAAGAAATAACAAAAAAGAACTTACAAATAAAACGATTGAAGTAATAAAAGAAGTAACGAAAAATGGATATTTAGTTATTCTTTGTTCTGGAAGACCTAGGAAATATACAGAAGATGTTAGTAAAAAATGTTTTGCAAGCAAATATATTATTACATCAAATGGTGGAAATATTTATGATTATGAAAATAATAAAGTATTGTATACTAATAAAATGAATGAAGAAGCTTGCATTCAGTTATATAATATTGCTAAAGAAGCCAAAACAAGATTTATGATGAATGTAGGAGAAAATAGAGTAGTAAACCAATTAAAATATTTTGATGGCTCAGAAGTTTTACTAAAAGAAGATATAAATACTTTTGTAAAAAACAATGATGTTGTTCAATGTGTAATTGCTGATTCGGATTATGACAAAATAAAAAGTTTAAAACCATATATTGAAAAAATTAAAAATGTCGAAATAAAAAATCAGCATAAAAGTTTAATAAACGAATCTTTTCCAAAAGAGGGAACAATATATTATGATATAGCAAATATAGGATCTTCTAAAGGAAATGCAATAAAAGAATTTTGCAAAATACTAAATATAGATTTAAAAAATACAATAGCAATAGGTGATGATTATAATGATGTATCAATGTTTAAGATAGCCGGGTATAGTGTAGTAATGCAAAATGCAAATAATGAAGTAAAAAAATATGCAGATTATATAACTTTATCTAATGAAGAAAATGGTGTCGCTGTATTTTTGGAAAAGCTATTAAAAAATGAAATATAATATAATTTAAAAGGAGAAGGTATATGGAAAAAGATTTAACTATAAGAAAAATGCAATCTCTAATAAAATCTTTGGATCACAAAAACAAAGGAAATGAACAATATATGCTAAAATTGATGGAAGAAGTAGGTGAGCTTGCAGAAGATATTAGAAAAAATAAGAGAATGGTTGATGAAAAGGAAATAAAAGGAACAATTGAAGAAGAGCTAGTAGATGTTTTATATTATGTAGTTTGTTTAGCAAATGTAAATGATATTGATTTACAAGAATGCCTATATTTAAAAGAAGAATTAAATTGTAAGAAATATGGAAGAAAAAATATGTTTGACACTAACTTATAAATTAAGATAAATAATAAGAATAAAAAATAAAATGAGAGTATAGAAAAAGTTGTGTAAATAAATCCTTCCGTGATAAAATAAAAAATATCAAGGAGGGATTTTTCTATGG
>CALXPX010000117.1 GCA_944390305.1 uncultured Clostridia bacterium | reverse complement strand
CTAATAGCACTTGTAGTAACAATAATTGTGTTACTTATACTTGCAGGAGTAGCAATAAATTTAAGTGTAGGAAGTAACGGAATATTTACTAGAGCCCAAAATGTGGTAGACAGATATGAAATAGCAGAAAAAGGAGAACAAGACGAATTAAATAAAGTAGTAAATTTTATAGATGATTATATGAATGGAAATGGAGGAAGTAATACAGGAGATGAACCAAAAGAACCAGAGAAAGATTATAATACCGGAAAAACAGTAGAAGAGGCAAGAGAACAAAATACTCCATATAAGGAAACAACCACAATAAAAGACGATAACGAAAAAGATGTAACAATACCAAAAAATTTTGGTGTGCATCCAGATTCAAATATTGTAGTAGATGAAGGAATTGTTATTACAGATGGAACAAATGAATTCGTATGGGTACCAGTAGATGACCCAAGTACAATGTTTGAAGAAAAAACGGCAAAATTAACAGGAGTAGAAACAACAACAAATATATATAGTAAATTAAGAGTAAGAAATGGAGATTCATACTCATCAGGGATACCAGGAACAAGTGGAATAAGAGAGCCAGATGTATTAAGTGAGTATGATACAGATGAAAGGTATTATAAGGATATATTAGGTTTTAATAGCATAAAAGAAATGGCAGATAGTATGGTTGCAGAATATAAAGCAATGAGTGATAGTGTAAAAAAATATCATGGATTTTATATAGGTAGATATGAATTAACAGGAACAGTAGAAAATCCAACAGAAAAATCAGATTATCCATTGATGAACGAAGATTATTACAATTTATATAAAGCATGTCAAAATGTAATAAAAAATAATAGTGATGTAATGAGTACGATGATATATGGATGTCAATGGGACGAAACATGTAGTTGGCTTGAAAAAAATGGATATAATACAGATTTAAATTCAAGTAGTTGGGGAAATTATAATATGCCTCCAATAAAAACTGGTTCAGACTCAAGATATAAAGCAAATGAAATATATGACTTAGCAGGAAATTTTTATGAAAGAACACAAGAAGCGTTTGATACTTACCTTCGTATGATTCGTGGAGGATACTTCGAAAGTTCCGGTTCGGAACACCCTGCTTCATCTCGTTTTAACATTTATCCAAATGATAACGGAATGTATTTTACTACTCGAGCCACACTTTATATCTTCTAAGTACTTTATACTAATACCATGTTTTTACTTGACAAAATAAGGAAAAAATAATATAACCATATAATTAGAGGTGTATTATATGGAAAATTTAACTTTAGTATTAGAAGGAGGAGCTTTTAGAAGTCTATATACATCTGGAGTATTAGATGTTTTACTAAAAGAAAACATAGAAGCAAATTATGTAATAGGTGTATCTGCAGGTGCATTAACTGGAATGAATTATGTAGCTAAACAGATAGGAAGGACAAAAGATATTAATATTGGATTTAGAGACGATAAAAGATATATTGGAGCTAAAGCCTTAAGAAAAGAACATGGACTAATTGGTTTTGATTATCTTCTAAATGAAATTTCAGAAAAAAAGAATATATTTGACTATAAGACTTTTTCTAATTCAAAACAGAAATTTATAACAGTAGTATCTAATTGTGAAAAAGGAATTACAGAATATATAGATAAAGATAATTGTAATAAAGAAGAAATATATAAAGCAGTACAAGCGTCATCGAGTATGCCGTTATGCTCTAAAATGGTAAAGATTAATAATTATCATTATTTAGATGGTGCTGTAACTAATTCTATACCAATAAATATTCCAATAGATAAAAAACATAAAAATATATTAGTGGTTCTTACAAGAGATAAAAATTATAGAAAACCAGAAGTTACAAAAACTATGAAAAAAGTATATAAAAAAGTATATGAAAAATATCCAGAATTAGTTAAAAAGTTAAATACAATACCAGATAGATATAATAAAACTAAAGAATATATAAATGAATTAGAAAAAGAGGGAAGGATTATTGTAGTTCAACCAAAAAAAGAGGTAACTGTTTCTAGATTAGAAAGAGATAAGAAAAAACTCCAAAGCCTATATGAAGATGGAGTAAATGACATGAAAGAAAAATTAGAAGAATTAAAATCAATATTATAACTAAAGACTTTTTCTTCAGTTAAATCATAAAACCAATTGTATATGAATAATATTAAAACAGTTGGAGGAATGATTATGAAGAAAAAGTTTTTAAAGTATTTTATAATGTGCACAGCTGTTATATTTTTTATGTCTTCTATAAATTCTAAAATATTAGCAAGCGAATATGAAATACCAGTTTGGTCAAGTCAAAATAATAAAATAAATACAAATAAAATAGAAGAAAATAATAATATAAATACAGTAAATAATACTAACGTTAATGCTACAGTTGAAACAAATGCTTATGATGTAGGAAAAGATGTCTTAAATTCAAATGGAGCAGAAACTAATAATCCATTAAAATTAACATCTGGAGGAGCTATATTAATAGAACAAACAACAGGAAATGTGCTGTATGATTATAATATGCATGAAAAATTAAGACCTGCATCAGTAACTAAAGTTATGACCATACTTTTAATCATGGAGGCAATAGATAGTGGAAAAATATCTTTAAATGATAAAGTGCCATGTAGTGAAAAAGCAACAGGTATGGGAGGATCTCAAATATGGTTAGATACAACAGAAGAGCTTACTGTAGATGAAATGCTAAAAGCTATTTGTGTTGTATCTGCTAACGATTGTACTGTTGCAATGGCAGAATATTTAGAAGGTTCAGAAGAAGCTTTTGTAGAAAAAATGAATGAAAAGGCTAA
>CALXPX010000116.1 GCA_944390305.1 uncultured Clostridia bacterium | reverse complement strand
GAGGCGACACCCGGATTCGAACCGGGGATCAGAGTTTTGCAGACTCGTGCCTTACCACTTGGCTATATCGCCATATATTTAATTATATGCTAAATATTTCAAAAAAGTACTATTTTGAAATAAAAAACATTTGTTTAAGGTTAAAAACAAATGTTATAAAAATTGGAGCGGGAAGCGGGGCTCAAACCCGTGACCTTCGCCTTGGCAAGGCGACGCTCTATCAACTGAGCTATTCCCGCAAAAATACATTAACTATAATAACAAAAATAAATAAAAAAGTCAATAGGTTTAAAAAAAATGATTATAATTATAAAAAATAAGAAATAATATATAAAAAATGAATAAATAATTGATTTATAAAAAATTTTATACTATAATATATAATGTAAGATATTAAGTAAAAGAGAGGTCATAATATGGCAAAGAAATTAGGAGTAATTTTAGGTATAATATTAACTGTTATTATTTCACTTACAACAGTAAACTATGCAATAAGTGATACTAACGGAATTTATTTAGGATTAAAAGGAAAGTCAACACAAAGAAATACTGGACTTTATACTTTTAACGAAAAGGCTATTTTTAAAATAGTAAAATATAATAATGCAAGTGGAACAACAGAAGTAGGGGATAATGCATCAATCTACTGTATTAAGGCAGGTCCTGGTTTTGGATCAGAATCATATGAAAATAACATAGTAAATTATACTCAATATTTCAATATGAAAAATCCAAATGCAATAGAATCACCATATAGAGAACAGTTACCAGAAGATATGAACACATATAATAAACTTGTATGGGTATTAGACCACTTATATATTCCAGCTAAAACAGGAGCAGGTTCAGATGAAATAGAATTAGCAAATGAATCAAAAGAAAATCTATTAAATAATGCTGGAGTTGCAGAAGATAGCTTTCTAAGAGAT
Source organism: uncultured Clostridia bacterium (assembly GCA_944390305.1). Taxonomy (GTDB): domain Bacteria; phylum Bacillota; class Clostridia; order TANB77; family CAG-508; genus CAG-793. Next base: position 2,001 of record CALXPX010000116.1, on the reverse strand, counting down.
GAAGCTACATATGGAGATGAAATAGAAGATATATTAGAATGTATACAGCAAGTTGCTATTTGGCATTTTACAAATCCAGAGGGAGATCCTTATCACAATCAATATACAGATAGATTAGAAATAAAAGTTGATGGAACATCTTTAGGAGATAAATATCATTTAGAGTTAATAGATAATGAAATTGACTTAATTTATAGATATCTAGTAGAAGGTGCAGAAAGAGCAGTATCAGATGGTTTTACTTATGAAGATTCAGTAACAGGTTCTTCTCCAATTAAATTTGTAAAAGATTCTGCTACAGTTACAATGGATAACACAAATTATATAGTTGGTCCATACAAAATAGAAGAACTATCAAATACTGAATATACTTTAAGTGCACAAATAACAGACGGAAATTCAGAAGTACCAAATGTAAAAATATTAGATTCTGGAAAACAAGAAATTACATCAGGAAATAATATAACTGAAAAAATACAAAAAACAATAGGTAATGAATTTTATATTTCTATACCAATATCATCTAACATAAGTCAAATAAAAATAGCAATTAATGCAGAATACTATAATACAACTCAAACATATTGGTCAGTAGGTGAATCAAGTTTAGTAAATAATCAACCAGTTGTTATTATATCAAGAGAAAAGCAAAAATATGAAGATGAAAACACATTGCCAATTACAAATCCGGAATTTGACTTGGCATTAAGAAAATTTATCACATCAATAAATAATCAAAACGTAGAAATAAGTCGAGAACCTCAAATTACACAAGAAGATTTAAGATTATTGGCTACAGGACAAGCAGCATTTGATAATGGAACAACAGTAACAAAGAAACATACAAAAACACCTTTAGTAATAGAAACTGGGGATAAAGTAGTATACACAATAAGAATATATAATGAAGGCGATATAGATGGATATGCAAAAAAAGTAATTGACTATTTACCAGAAGGACTAGAATTAGTAGATCCAAGTGAAAGTACAATAAATACAAAATATCAATGGAAATATCTTTCAGAGCCAGCTCCTATGGATGAAAGTTCGTCAAAACATAAAGCGGTATATACAGATTATTTAGCAAATGAAGTTATATCTAAATTTGATAAAGCACCTACAGATGGGGTTTACAAATTAGATTATGTAGATTTGCAAATAGAATGTATTGTAACAAAAAATCCAACACAGCAAGATACATCTTTAAAAAATGTTGCTGAAATAGCAGAAGCTGAATCTATAACAGGAGAAAGTCAAGATAGAGATTCGGATGAAAATAATTTAACAAACGATAATATAAATAATTACATGCCAGGAACATCAGAAGATGGAAAAGGTTATGAAGATGATGATGATTATGAAGATCTTATAATGCTAGGAAAAACATTTGACTTAGCATTAAGAAAATATATAACAGGAATAAACGACAGAGAAATAACCAATAGAGAGCCTGAGGTAGATGTAAATCCACTTCTTACAGGCGAAACAACAGCTAATTATAATCATACTAAAAATCCAGTAAGTGTATCAGCAGGAGATATAGTAACATATACAATAAGAGTATATAATGAAGGACAAGTTGACGGATATGTTGATGAAATAGTAGATCACTTACCACCGGAATTAGAATTTATAGTAGAAGATGATTTAAATGCACAGTATGGCTGGATTTTAGATCCAGCAGATAGTACACAAAGAACAATAAGAACAAATATACTATCTAAAGAAAATGATGTAGATAATATAATAAAAGCTTTCGATTCAGAAACAAGAGAAATAAGCTATAAAGAAGTAAAAGTAAGATGTAAAGTAAAAGATACTGCACCAACTCTAACAGAGATTACAAACATAGCAGAGATTACAAAGTATAGTAATGATGCAGGACTAGTAGACAGAGATAATTCAAAAAATGTAGTTTTACCATCAGATGAAGACTTGCCAAATTACAAAGATGAAGAAATAAATTCAGGAATAGAATATATACCAGGACAAGAAGATGAT
>CALXPX010000115.1 GCA_944390305.1 uncultured Clostridia bacterium | reverse complement strand
TTCAATGTACTATTTTTACATTTTCTGGATAATGTTTTCATATTCTATTTTTTCATAGACTACTTTACACTACCTATTTTAAATTCAATATACTATATTTTGTATTGCATTACAATACTTTTAATAAAATATTATATTAAATTTTCTGGATTTAGTGCTTTTAGATTTTCTAAAACAAATTGACCATCTTTTCTAATTAATACATCATCAAAATATATTTCTCCGCCACCATATTCAGGTGTTTGTATATTTACAATATCCCAATGTATAGCTGATCTATTGCCGTTATCACTTTCTTCTAAACTGTCTCCAGGAGTGAAATGAAAACTTCCTTTGATCTTTTCATCAAATAGAGTGTCACCTATTGGTTTTTCAATGTATGGATTTAATCCAAGTGCAAATTCTCCTATATATCTTGCTCCATCATCTATATCTAATATTTCATTTAATTCTTTGGTTTTATTTGCAGTAGCTTTTATTATTTTTCCATCTTTAAATTCAAATCTTATATTATTAAATAATATTCCATTATATCTTGTTTCAGTATTATATGTAATATATCCATTTACACTTTCTTTTACTGGTGCTGATGCAACTTCTCCATCTGGAATATTAAATGTACCTGTATATTTTTCAGCAGGTATTCCTTTTATACTAAAAGTTAAATCTGTATCAGGTCCTGTTATATGGACTTTGTCAGTATTATTCATTAGCTTTACTAAATTATCCATTGCATTTGACATTTTTTCATAATTTAATGTACATACATTAAAATAGAAGTTTTCAAAATCATCTATATTCATATTGCTCATTTGTGCCATAGAATAATTTGGGTATCTTAATATACACCATCTTGTATTTTTTACTCTTTCTTCAAAATGTACTGGCATGGTGTAATATTTATTGTATAACTCTATATTTTCTTTTGGAACTCCAGATAATTCAGCAGTATTTGAATTTGCTCTTATACCAATATATGCATCCATATCTTTCATTCTTTCTAAATCATGTTTGGCATATATTTTTATTTGTTCTTCTGTTAAATCTTTTAATATTGTTCTTAATATTTCATAGTTTATAATGTTGAAAAATGGTTTTGCTCCTATTTTACTTGCCTGAAGGATTAATTCTTTTGCAAGTGGAATGCTATCTTCTCCTATTATTTCTATTAATATATTTTCATCTTTTTTTAATTTAATAGAGTAATTTAATAAAGTGTTTGCTAACTTTTCTATTCTTATATCTTTCATTATATTCCTCCTTATATTTATATTTATTATGAAATTATTCTAACATATGGAATAGAAAAAAACTAGATAATTAATAAAAATATCTAGTTTTTTATATCAATTTTTACATAATTAAATCTTTTTATGGATTTTCTAAGAAATCTTTTCTTTTACCTGAAATGATGTCATTGTATAGTTCTATTTTGTAATCTAGTCTTTTTATAGTTCTATTTATATCTTCTTGTTTTTCAAGTAATTTCTTTCTTTGTTCAACAAGTAATTCTTTTCTAGCTTTTGCTGTTTTATTACCTTGTTTAAATAAAGAAATATATTGTGTTAAAACTTCTATTGATAATCCAGCACTTCTCATGCATTTTATAAATTCTATCCAGTTACATGAATTTTCATCAAAATCTCTTATTCCACTTTTATTTCTTGGTACATGTGGTATTAGTCCTATTTTTTCATAATATCTAATTGTATCTGGCGTTATATTATATCTTTTACTTACTTCTGCTATTGTCATTTTCTCACACCCTTAAATAATTCTGTTTTTACCTATATTTCTTTCTAAAATCTTTAATGCATTACTGTGACGTTCATTTCCATACATACTTGCACAATAATTTTTTAATACATAAACATCATATTCACTTTCAAACAAATCAAAAGCTGTTTTTAATATACAACATTCTGTATCAATGCCACATAAATAAATTTTATCTATATTATTTTCAATAATATAATTTTTTAAATCAGTATTTAATGCTGTATATATTTTTTTATCAATTACTTTATAATTATAGTTATCAATTACTAATTCTTTATCATTTCCAATACAACCATTATATTTTAAATCTTTTACATAAATGCTCTCAGGTGTATTAATAAATCTTGTAAATACTATATTCTTATATGTTTTGTTGCTAATTAATTCTTCTATTTTAGGTATTATATGTTTAGTATTTTCATTTATAAACGCCTTTTGCATATCAATTATTAATAATAATGTATTCATATATTTCTCCTATAATTTACTATATTCTTCATCACTAACTGGTTCACACCATTCATTTGATGTATTTTCTCCTGGTACTTCTATTGCTAAATGACTAAACCAACTATCTTTTTTGGCTCCATGCCAATGCTTTACGTTTGCAGGTATTGTTACTACATCTCCAGGGTTTAGGCTTTGTGCTTCTTTTCCTTCTTCTTGGTACCAACCTTCACCATCTACACAAAGTAGAATTTGTCCACCACCATTAGTTGCTCTATGGATATGCCAATTATTTCTACAAGCTGGTTCAAATGTTACATTTGCAATAAATATTGATGTCTCTTTTGGATTAGTTAAAGGTTTTAGATATGAATTAAAATAAGAGGAGATATTATCTACCTCCTCCACCACCTCCGGCCACCGGCCTCCGTCCGACCGCCACCAGAGAAGCCTCCGCCTCCTCCTGATGCTGAAGAATAAGCAGATGACATTGATGTACTAATTGCATTTGAGAAACTACTTGAAAAGTCTGTATTCATCATTAAGTACATATATGTATATGTATTTATATCCAAACTATTTTCAAGATCTGGATATACAATTTTTAGCTGTTTTAATACTTTATTTGCAATACCAAATACTGTTGCAAATACTAAGAAATGTTCCCATATTGCTATTTCTGGAACTTCTCTTTTATCAAGCATTGAA
>CALXPX010000114.1 GCA_944390305.1 uncultured Clostridia bacterium | reverse complement strand
AGTGAATACAGTTATATATAGAATTAACAAAACTGCCAAGGAATTACAAAAACAGTATCCTAAATATACTGTCGAAAGGTTAGTGTACTCTGAAGAAATGAATGGAAATATGAAGAAAAAAACATTCTTTGTAGATTATCCAGAACCTGAAGGGGAAGATTTAGTTATCCTATCTTTTGGACAAGAAAAAGTAGTAGTAAATACAGGAATATTAAAAGATGATAGACTAAAAATTTCTAAAAGACCAATTCCTGTACAATTTAACACTATTTATTCAGAGACTCCAGTAGAATATAAAGATTTTAATTATACACCAAATTTGCAAAGACCAATAACTATTATTGACCCAGAAACAACAGAAGAAGTTAAACCAAGATTGTACATAGATAATCAAACAAATGAGATTAAAGGAAAGTGTAAATTGAAACCATATAAATCTTATTTTACATTTGAGATAAAATAATTAAAGGAGGATGTACTTGTGGATAATGTAAATAGCCCAATTGTAATAGCATCAATGAATAAACTAATACCGGAAAGAAGTAGAGGAAATCGATTTGATGGTAAATTAGATGTTAATATAGAAGTGGGGAGATCTGTAACAGCAGGGTTAGAAATACCAGTAGGGGATTGTGCTAGAGACGGAATGTTCCCAAGTGTTAAAGATCAGGCTGAACTTGCAAAAAGACGTAAACAAAGAGAGCTATTAAAGGGTAGAAATGTAAGGCAAAATGAGAGATAATAAGTTAACTAATGAGAAGGGATAACTATGGAAAATAGATTTAGTGAATTTTTAAAAAGAAATTTAAAATATATAATATTTGCAGTAGTTTTATGGATTGTTGCAGAACTATTTTTAGTAGCACCTATTGCATATACTATAAGTGAGAGCTATGTTGATGGTAAGTTTGATATAGCTCTTTTTATTCAGGATTTTATAACAAACATAGTATCATTCAATAGTATAACAAAAGTCTTTAATGCAAATGCTATAGGAGCTTTTGGAAGTTCAACTTTATGGTTTACTATTTTACTTGGTATTGCATTTGGAATAGGAGCTTTTAAAAACAGAAAGAAAACAAAGTATCAAGATATAGAACATGGCTCAAGTGATTGGAGTCAAGGTGGGGAACAATATAGAGTTTTAAGTAGGAGTTCAGGAATATTACTAGCACAGAATCATTTTTTACCATTAAATAAATTAGGAAATATTAATGTTCTTATAGTCGGTGGATCTGGATCTGGTAAATCATCATCTTATACAATTCCAAATGCGCATCAATTATTAGGTTCATATATTTTTACTGATCCTAAGGGAGAGATTTATGATACTACAGCTGGATATTTAAAAGAACATGGATATGAAATAAAATTATTAAACCTAGTTAATCCAACTAGTAGTGATAGTTATAATCCTCTTCAACATATACAAAGTGAAATTGATGTAGATGTTATTGCGAATACTATTGTAAAAGGACAAAAATCAGAAGGTAGTGCTTCAGATCCTTATTGGGATAATATGGCTGAAATACTATTAAAATCATTAATATATTATTTATTAGCTGCTGGAACGCCAGAAGAACAGAACCTAGCTAGTTGTGCAGAATTGGTTAGAGCAGCAAATAATAATGGCGGTAGTAACTTACTTTCAGACTTAATGGCAAGACTACCATATGATCATCCAGCAAGAATGAATTACAAATCTGTAGAAATAGCTTCGGATAAAACTTATAGTTCAATACTTAGTACATTACAATCAAAACTAGGAAAATTTGACTCTAAGGATATTGCAGATGTAACTTCAACTAATACAATTGATTTTGCTGATATAGCAACTAAAAAGACTGCTTTATATGTTGTATCTTCAGATACACATGCAGCATATGATTTCTTACTTACAATATTCTTTTCACAGATGATACAACAGTTATATGACTTTGCAGATAAAAATGGTGGAAAATTGCCAATAAAAACATTCTTTATTCTTGATGAGTTTGCAAATATTGGACAAATACCAGATTTTGATAAAAAGATATCTACAAGTAGAAGTAGAGGAATTTCATTTAGTGTTATTCTTCAAAACTTAGATCAATTAAAAGCTATTTACGAAAAATCATACGAGACAATCATCGGTAACTGTGATACACATGTTTTCTTAGGAAGTAACTCTTTTGCAACAGTTGAGTATTTTTCAAAAGAACTTGGAGAAAAAACTATTAAGCATAATAGCAAATCAATAAATAGAAATAATGTTAATGTTAGTACAGGATTTAGTGAATCTGATCAGATAATGGCAAGAGCTTTAATGACTCCGGATGAATTAAGAAGAATGGATAATAATGAATGTATTATATTTGAAAAAGGGCTAAAACCAATTAAAGCTAAGAAATTCTGGTATTACCAAAGTAATATGTTAAAAGACTTTAATAGTGTGAGAATAGATCACAATGATTATGATTCAGGAGAAAGAGGTAGTTGGAGAAAATATAATCCATATGACCCTTATACTGGAAATAAAAATGAAGAAAATTCAAAAGAAGATGTAAAAATAGAATCTTTAGATGATTTATTTGAAGATACAAATACGAATGCTAATTCTAATCAAGAATATAAAGCTCCAGTACAAAATAATATCCAAAATCCATCTGATGAAAATCTATCTCAAAATAATTTTAATAATGAACCTTCAGTGCTTCCTGGATTTGAAGATGATGTAGCGAAACAAATGCAAAATACATCAGATGATGAAATAGACATACAAAAAGAATTAGAGGCTAAATTTGATGAATTATTTGGACCAGCAAGTAATAGTTCTAACTAAAGAACAATAATAACAAAACAATATATACAATATAAAAAAACTCCAGTTTTAACTGGAGTTTTTATTGTACCGTATAGTCATTTCTTGCATCTGAATAAGATTATTATTAAAATAATATATATTAAATTATAAGGATTATAAAATGGACTTAAAGATCATAAAAGATAATATTGGAAACTATCAGATAAAATATTTCAAAGAAGTAAATTCAACTCATAATTTT
>CALXPX010000113.1 GCA_944390305.1 uncultured Clostridia bacterium | reverse complement strand
TATGATATGCAAAATATAAAACCTCTGGATGATGCAAAAGTTCCAACTACTCCAAATAATATAAATCATAAGAGAGATATTTTAATGTTTGCAGCTATAGGAATAGTTGTAGCAGTAATATATGTAATTGTAGCAAATTTATTAGATAATACAGTTAAAGATGCAAAAGATATTGAACTTGCAACAGGTTTGCCAGTACTTGCAGAAATACCACTTTGTGATTTTAGTAATGCAAGAGGGAGGAAGAAATAAATGAAAAAGGAAGTTATAACACAAACAGATCCAAAATCACCAGTAGCTGAAGTATTTAGAGCACTTAGAACAAATTTGCAATTTATGAATAGATTTGGAAAATCTCAAACAATATTACTTACAAGTACAGTACAAGCAGAAGGAAAAAGTTGGATTTCAGCGAATTTAGCAACAGCTTTTGCTCAAACTGGAAGAAAAGTTATTTTAATAGATGCAGATATGAGAAAACCTAGACAACATAAGATTTTTTCTTTAAAAATGTGTCCAGGCCTTTCAAATTATTTATCTGAAGTAAATGAATTAGGTGGAAGAGAAAAATTTTCATATAAAGATTGTATTAAAAAAACAGAGGTTGAAAATTTATACTTACTTCCTTCTGGAAATATTCCACCAAATCCATCTGAATTATTACTTACAGATAGAATAGAAGAATTAGTAAAAGAATTATCTAATGAGTTTGAAGTCATTATTTTTGACGGAGCTCCATGCTTACTTGTTACAGACTCTACAATTATATCTAGAATGGTAGATTCAACAGTATTAGTTGTAAGTCAAAAATATACAAAAATAGATGATTTAAAAGAAGCTAAAAAGAGAATAAAAAGTGTTGGAGGCAAATTAATTGGTGTTGTATTAAATAGAGTAGAAGTATCTAATAAGAAATATGCAGATAAATATTATTATGCTAATACTGCTATGCCAAAAGTAACTTTAAAAGAATCAAAATCTAGACCTAGATTTGAAGATATAGATGAAACAGAAAGAGTTAAAACGAAAAAAGAGAAAGAAGCTAAAAAAGAAGAAAAAATAATAAAGGATTATATAGAAGATAAAGTGGAAGACACAGAAAGAAAAATTAGAGAAGAGATAGAGAAAGAAAAGGGCAAACGTTTTGCTAGTGTAAAAGAAGTACCATCAGATAAAGCAAGAGAAATTTTAAAAAGTATAAATAATTATAAGTAGGTGATTTTATGATAGATATACATACACATATTTTACCTAATATAGATGATGGTTCGGCTAGTATAGACGAAACATTTCAAATGATACATGAAGCTTATGATGCTGGATTTACTGATATTTGTATGACATCTCATTATATAGAAGAACAATATGAAATGAACATGTATGATAGGGAATGTATTATACAAGCTTTACAAGAAAAACTAAATAAAGAGGAAACAAATGTAAAACTATATAATGGTGCTGAAGCATACATATCGGAAGAGATTCCTAATTTAGTAGAAGATGGGATAATTCCAACATTAGCAGATAGCGAATATATCTTGTTTGAATTGCCACTGAATTCTAAAGTGATGTATACTGATGATGTGATTGAAAGGTTTATAGGAATGAAAAATATTCCAGTAATTGCACATCCTGAAAGATATAGAATTGTTCAAGAAGATCCTAATATAGCAATTGACTGGGTTAAACAAGGTGCACTTTTGCAGTCAAATTATGCAAGTATTATAGGTAAATATGGAAGTAAAACAAAAGAAACACTATTAAAATTATTAGATGCAAATGCTATTCATCTTTTAGGAACAGATACACATAGAAAAAATAGTATTTATACAAAGATGGACGAAATTTTAAAAGAATTTAAAAAGAAAATAGGATATGAAAGATTAAGAAAGTTAAGTGAAATTAATCCTAAAAAAGTATTAGAAAACATAGAAATAGAAGAGCAAATGCCAAAAAACATAAAGTCAAGAAAATTTTTTAGATAGGAATAAGAATAAACTTCTTATTCTTTTTATATATTTAAAAATATTTTTTGAATAATATCACATTTACAGAAAATAATAATATAATAATATTGACAAATGTAATACAATGTAATACAATATAAAAGAGGAGTGGATAATTATGACTATTTCAGTAAGATTAAGTGAGGAAGATACAAAATTAATAAAGGCATATGCAGATATGAACAATATTTCTTTATCTGACCTAATAAGAAATGCTGTATTAGAAAAAATTGAAGATGAATATGATTTGAAAAGTTATAATAAAGCTATGAAAGAATATAAAAAGAATCCTAAAACTTATACGTTAAAAGAAGTAAAAGAGGAGTTGGGGTTAGATTGAGATATAAACTAGTTTTTACTGATAGAGCTAAAAAGCAATTAAAAAAAATGGATAAGTATGTGTCTGCATTAATAATTGGATGGCTAGAAAAAAATATTGAAAATTGTGAAAATCCCAGAATACATGGAAAAGCTTTGACAGAGAATAGCTCAGGACAATGGAGATACAGAATCGGGGATTATAGAGTTATATGTCAGATACAAGAAAAAGAAGTAGTTGTCTTGGTGTTAGATGTAGGACATAGAAGAGAAATATATAATCAGAATATATAAAAAAGAAAGTATAAGATGTCTTATCTTATGCTTTTTTTATAATTAATTTAGCTGTAAATTGCAATTAACTCTTAAGAAAATCTTAATTTTTTAATTAAATCTCTTTAAGTTTTTTCACATATATGATAGAATAAGCCTGTAAAAGATATAAATAAATTTACATAAAAGTATATAGCAAAGGAGAGTAAAGCTTTGGCAGAGGTAAAATATAAAAATATATTATTAAAATTAAGTGGAGAAGCTCTAGCAGGAGATGAAAAAGTTGGTATAGATAGAAAAACTATGGATGGAATATGTGATGCAATAAAAAAAGTTCATGATATGGGAGTAAAGATTTCTATTGTAGTAGGTGGAGGAAATTTCTGGAGAGGAAAATATGGAGAAGGAATGGTCAAAACCACAGCTGATTATATGGGAATGCTTGCTACTGTT
>CALXPX010000112.1 GCA_944390305.1 uncultured Clostridia bacterium | reverse complement strand
TTTGAATATAATTTAACAGTTCCAAATAATATATCATCAATTTCAATAACACCAACAACAGAAAATGAAGATATAATTATAGAAACAAACGGAGGAGAAAACTTAAACGAAGGAAGCAATAAAATAGTTATAATTTTAACATCTCCAAGTGATGAAACAGTTAAAACTACATATACACTTAATATAGAAAGAGAGGCAGCATTAGAAGAGGTAGCAGGATTAACAAAAGAACAAATAGGATTAATAATAATAGGTGGAATAGTAGTTTTTGTAATTTTAATTATTGCAATAGTATTAATTGTAAAACATAGAAAAAAGAAAAAGAATTTTGACTATGATGAAGATGAAGACAGTGATGTTAATTTTATAAATAATGAAGAAGATTCAGAAGATGAAGAAATAGAAGACCCATATCCTGAAAAAATAAAAATAAGAGAATCAGAAGATATAGATAAAGAAGAAACAGAAAATGATGAAAAAAAATCAAATACAGTAGATGATGTAAAACCAAGTAAGTTAAAATGGGATGACTTTTGTGAAAGCTATGAAGAAGATGAAGAAGAAGTAAAACAAAAAAAGAAAAGTAAACATGGAAAAAGATTTATGTAAAATACAAAAAACGTGGGAATGATCCCACGTTAAATTTTTTTAAGCTGTATAATAAAAATAAGTAATTTATTAGAAAAACTTGTAATTTACCTATTTTTTTGATATATTTAAATAGTAAAAATACCTTATATTTCGGCAAATTAAGACCTAGATAGAAAGGAAAATATTATGATAGAAATTGAAAATAAAGAAGAAAAAGAAAAATTAGCATATAAGATCTTAGATAAGGTTAAAAATGGAGATACAATAGGTTTTGGATCAGGCACTACATCATATTTAGCAGCTGTTAAAATTGGCGAGAAAATAAAGAAAGAAAATCTAGATATAACTGCTATACCAACTTCAAAAGAAATAGAAAATGTATGCAAAGAATATGGAATAAAAATAGGAAACTTGATAGAAAATAAAATAGATTGGGCTTTTGATGGTGCAGATGAAGTAGAACTAAAACACATGTGGCTAATTAAGGGAAAAGGAGCTGCAATGTTTAAAGAAAAATTAAACATAATAACATCTCCAATTACATATATCCTTGTAGATAAAACTAAGTTTGTAAATTATTTAGGAGAAAAATGTAAAGTTCCAATAGAAGTATTTCCAAATGCGATGAAATATGTATCAGAAGAATTAGAAAAATTAGGAGCAAAAGAGATTACGTATAGAGGAATGACCGAAAATAATAATGGAATTTTAGATGTAAGTTTTAAAAAAATAGATAAAGAATTAGAAAAAAATATAAAAGCTATTACAGGAGTTATAGAATCAGGGCTATTTTTAGAATATAAGAATATAGAAGTAATAGGAGGAGATGAATGAAAAAAATACTTTTTTCAGCATATTCTTTAGATGTTGGAGGAATTGAAACAGCTTTAGTTACATTACTAAACTATTTATATAAAGATTATGATATTACTTTAGTTTTGGAGAAAAAACAAGGAATATTTTTAAAAGATTTACCAAAAGAAATAAATGTAATTACATATACTCCAAGTTCGATTAAGTTTTTATTAGCTAGAAAAATAATAAATCTTTTTAAGCAAATTAAATTTAAATTAAAATATAAAAATAAATTTGACTTTGCAGCAGATTACGCAACATATAGTATGCCTGCATCATTTGTTGTAAGATGTGCAAGTAATAATAATGCTATTTGGATTCATAATAATTATATGAATTTTTATGATAATAATATAAAACAATATAGAAATTTTTTTAATAAGCTAAAAATAAATAAATTTAAAAAAATTGTTTTTGTTTCTGAATTAGATAGAAAAGTTTTTATAGCACAGTTTCCAGAATTAATAAAAAATACTGTAGTATGTAATAATCTAATAAATTATAAAAGAATAGAAAATTTAGCACAAGAAAAAATCGATATGAATAAAGACGATGTTCCCACATTTTTAAATGTAGGAAGACATGATGAAAAACAGAAAAAAATATCAAGAATTATAAATGCAGCAGAAAGATTAAAAAAAGAAGGATATAAATTTAAAGTCTTATTAGTAGGAAAAGGTATTGCAAGTAAAGAATATGAAAATGCAATAAAAAAGAAAAAATTAGAAGAGAATATAATACTGCTAGGTGCTAAGAAAAATCCATATCCATATTTTAAAATAAGTGACTGCTTTATACTCTCATCACAATTTGAAGGTTATCCAGTTGTATTTGTAGAATCACAAGTTTTAAATTTACCAATTATTACAACTGATGTATCAGACAGTAAAAAAGATATAAAAGGAAAGTTTGGAATAGTTGTTGAAAACTCTGAAAATGGTGTATATAAAGGAATGAAAGAGTTTTTAGATAAAGGAATAAAGACAAAAAAGTTTAATCCAGAAGAATATAATCAAGAAATAGCAGAAAAAGTGAGGAAAATAATTAATGATTAGTATCATTATAACTGCATATAATGCTGAAAAAACAATAGAAAGATGTATAAATTCAATACTAGAAAATAAATATGACGACTATGAAATAATAATTGTAAATGACGGATCTAAAGATAAGACAGAAGATATAGTTAATCTATTTGCATCAAATAAAATAAAATACTTTTCAAAAGAAAATACTGGAGTTGCTGATTCAAGAAACTTTGGTATAGAAAGAGCAAGTGGGGATTATATAACTTTTATAGATAGTGATGACTATGTATCAAATAACTATTTCGAAGGATTAGATAAATATTTGAAAGATGGAACTATTGACATAATTAAAAGAAAAGCAATAATTGTTAATGAAAAAGAAAATACAAAAAACAAAATCATTGGACCTTCATTTGATGTTTGTACAGGAGAAGAAGCATTTAATAAATTATGCTTTAAAGATATTTATCTAGATACGCTTTGGTCATACATTATTAAAAAAGATTTATTTGAAAGTAATAACCTAAAATTCAATAAAGGACATTTTCATGAAGACTTCGGACTACTTCCACTACTTATACTAAAGGCTAAAACTATGGTATCTACAGATGATTATGTATAT
>CALXPX010000111.1 GCA_944390305.1 uncultured Clostridia bacterium | reverse complement strand
AATGAATCAAAAGCAATAAGAACATTGCAAGTACCAAATTTAACTACGGCAAATACAACATTTACTTTAAGTGAAGAAAAAGCAACAAATAAGCCAATAACTGTAGAAATAGAGGAAAATGCAAATACATCACCATTAACTATAAAATACACCTTACAGTATAGTACAGATGGAAACACATATCAAAACTATACAGGACCAATAACAATAAATAAAAATACAACAATATATGCAAGATTATGGGATGATAGAGATAGTTCGGGAAACTATGGTGGAGTAGTAAGTAAAGATATAACAAATCTAAATACAAGTCTATCTGATTTAGAAATATTAATAAAAAGAGATGAGTATGTAAATAAAAATACAGAAGTAACAGATGAAAAAGGAAATAAAATAGTCATACCAGAAGGCTTTAAGCCAAAAAATGATGCAACAACAATAGATAAAGGAGTAGTAGTAGAAGACAAAAGTGGAAATCAATTTGTATGGATACCAGTAGGAAACCTAAACTTGTCTACTGGAGGAAGTGTAACAATAAATTATGATAGATATGCATATTCAAATTGGAAAACAAATGGAACAGATGGAAGTACAAATAGCACAAAAATACAAACGACAGAAGGAGCAACAGAATATTTTACAGAAAGTCTAAATGCAAGTGAGAAATCAAGTGCACAAACAAATGGAGGATATTATTTAGGAAGATTTGAAGCAGGAACAACACATGAAAGAACAAGTGGAACAGGAACAGGAGATGTACTTCAAATAAAGCAAAATTCAAATATATATAATTGGGTAACAGCATCAGAGGCAAAAAGCTTAGCAGAAGGAATGTATACAAGCAGTAATTATACAAGTAATCTAACAAGTAGTTATGCATGGGATACAGCAATAAAATTCTTAGAACAAACAGGAAATACAAACTATTTAACAAATAGTAGTGAAGGTAATTATTATAATACAGTTCATGGAGGAAAAACACAAGCAAATGGGAATGTATTATTAACAGCAGGAGAAACAGAAAGTGTAAATAATATATATGACCTAGCAGGAAATGTATATGAATGGACAACAGAAGAATATTCAAATAAGGAAGCATACAAGGTAGCCAGAGGAGGGTTCTTCGGATTTTTATCAACAGATGAACCAGTAATAGGAAGACTAAGTGCCTCAAATACAGCAGACTCAGCAATAGGATTTAGAGTAGCATTATTTATAGGAAGTGTAGATAAAATAGAGGAAAAAAAATATATAGATGGAGTAGAAATACCAAAAGGATTTTACTATGTAGGAGGAACAAAAGTAGACGGACTGGTAATATCAGATGCAAAAGAAGACGAAAATAAATACAAAGAACAAACAGATGCGGGAAATTCTCAAATACCAGGAGATGGATTAGTTGGAAATCAATTTGTATGGGTACCAGTAGAAAATATAAATGAATTTAAAAGATATTCAGGATACCATAATGGAACAACAACATCAATAGATGAATATTATAATGAACCAGCAGAAGAAGATAGTAGATATGAGGGTGAATTAGAAGAGTATAATAGCATGATGCAAAGTGTAGAGGGTAACAAAGGTTTTTATGTAGCAAGATATGAAGCAGGAAAAGAAAATGTAGATGGAGTATATACAGTAGTAAGTAAAAAAGGAGCAACAGTTTGGAATAATATAGCATGGGGCATGGATATGATAACCATAGGAACAGAAGGCGCAGTAGCAAAAGCTCAAGGAATGTATACAGACAAAAGTAAGTATGGAGTAACAAGTACGTTAATATATGGAGTACAATGGGATGCAATAATGGCATGGATAGATCCTGCATACAAAACATCAAGTTGTAAAGAAGACTCATTTGTAAGAAATTCAACAGGAAAAGGAAATTATGAAGAACCAGAAAATACAAATGATTGGAAAGGACAAGTTGCAACGTGTGGAATAAGTGATGTATACAGAATAAAAAATATATATGATTTGGCAGGTAATGTTATAGAATGGACAATGGAATCTGATATCTACAACAATAGAATAATTCGAGGAGGAAACTATGGTAATACTGGATCTTTGTGGACAGCTTCTTCACGTAGTGGAAGTTATGTTGACACTAAAGTTGACAGTATGGGTTTCCGTCCAGTTTTATACTTATAACAATAAAAAGAAAATTCTATAAGATTGAATAGTAAGAAAAATGTGAAGAAATTTAATAAAGATTATTAAATTAAATCAAAAATGATAAAAACAATTAATATGTTTGTACTTTACATCTAATAATATCTATGAAATAATAAAAAGCTTGTTTGGACTGTATAAAAAGTCCTAAATAAGCTTTTTTATATTATACTTTTCTATTATTTAGTTTTTGAATATTTTGCAATAATATAAGTATATAAATTTTTGTATGCATAATTATCATAATTTTAAATTAGTTTTTTTAGTTTTAAACTTGCAAAAAATTCATTAGTGATATACAATCTTAATGAGGGGATAAAAATGAGAAAAATATCTAAAAAAATAATATGCAGTATTTTAATTTGTATAATAATTTATTTAATAGCAGGAATTAATATTTGTTTTGCAGAAAGTGTGAAAACAATGAAAATAGTAATAGATCCAGGACATGGAGGACATGAGACTGGTGCGATTAATTATGATGATGGGATAATAGAAAAAGATATTACTTTAAAAACTGCAAGATACTTAAAAGAATATCTTGAAGATTATTATGGTATAGAAATTATTATGACACATAATGGATTAGATAGTAATACAGAAATGTCAGTTCTAGATAGAGGAATGTGTGCGAGAAATAATAATGCAGATTTGCTTTTATGTTTGCATTTTAATGCTGGATCAAGTGGTGCAAACTGGTATGGAGCAGAAGTATATGTAACAGACAATACATCATGTTATAAATATAACCAAGAATCAACTGAAATAGGAAATAAAATTCTAAATAACTTAGCAAGTTTAGGTATATATAATAGAGGAGTTAAAACAAGACTTTGTAATGACGTAGGACCTAAATGGGAATATTCAGATGGAACAAAAGCAGATTATTACGGAATAATAAGATATGCAATGAAAGGAAATG
>CALXPX010000110.1 GCA_944390305.1 uncultured Clostridia bacterium | reverse complement strand
GGAATAGATTTACAGATATATGATATAGGAATAAATAATTTTAAAAATTTAAATACCGATTATATTAAAAGGATAAACATCCCTTGTGAAATGACAGGAAAAGAAATAATAGAAGAAATAGAAAAAATGCAGTAATAAAAAAATATAACTTATATAAAAGAATGCCAAAACTACAAATAAAAGTTTTTGACATTCTTTTATTTTTTTATTAAATTATTCCATAAGCAAATTTACAAGCTAAAATTCTTCTAACAGAGGTATTTATTAAATTTTCAGAAATAGTTCCTATATTTACAGCAGATATAACTTCATCTCTTTGCTTTTTAAAATCAGAACTAATAATCATATCATTTCCAGCAAGAACAGCTTTAGTAGCAGCATTTCCATTATCTGCATATTTATAAATAGCATCCATTGCTAAATCATCAGTAATAATAAGTCCTGAAAAATTTAATTTGTCTCTTAATATGTCATGCACATTTTTAGATAAAGAGGCAGGATTATCTTTATCCATACATTCTACAATATTATGATTTACTAAAATAAAAGGAGCACCAAGTTCTATTCCTTTTTCAAAAGGAACAAAATCAGTATTTTCAAAAGTAGAAAAATCCCTTTTATCTATTGAAATACCAGTATGGGTATCTACATTATTTCCATAACCAGGGAAGTGCTTCATAACAGATATTATATTATCTTCATTCATGGTTTTTATAATATTTTCTGTATAATTAACAACTTCATCTAAATTAGTACTAAAAGCTCTCTTATATATAAAGTCAGAAGAAGATCTTGGAATATCCACAACAGGAGATAAATTCATATTGATGCCAAGCTCTTTTAATAAAACACTTTTCTCATGTGAATCATTAATAATTCCATTAATACCAGACTTTGAATAAATATCTCGTGAAGATTCGAAAGGATATTTTCTGAAATTTTTGTAAGCACTTACTCTAACAACAGTTCCACCTTCTTCATCAACACCAAAAAATAGATTTATTTTACTATTACTATTACAATTTTTTAATTCATCTTTTATAGATTCTTTAGTTTCATTCTTGAAATCTTTAGCAAAAAGTATATAACCACCAGGACTGCTATTTTTTATTTCCAAAATAGCAGATTTTTCAGATTCAGGATATCTTACTAAAAACATTTGACTTACTTTTTCTTCTAAGGTCATTTTCTCTAACAAAGAATCTGCAGTATCATAATAATTAGAAAATAAATCATTTGTTATGGTATGATTCTCAGAAATTTTATTATCATTATTTATATTTTCATTAAAAATGTCTGCAGAATTAGATGTGTTTTCTTGTATATTAGAAGTTGGTGCATATATAATATAAAAAGACAAAATAGCCATAATAATTATAATTGCTATAGATATAAAAACTAAAATTTTTCCTCTTCCTTTTATTTTCATAATATAATCCTTTCAAATATAATTTATGGACTATATTGTATATTTATTAATTAATTTTTTCAATTAGCATGATGAATTATAAATTAAAATTAAAAATTGGAATTTGCAAAATAACAAATGTATAAAGTGTCCCAAGTATAGCTTGTAAAATCTTACCTGCTATATACGGCTTTATAGAAAGTTTCTCTTTAGAAATAACACTTAAAATTTGTAGCATTATTGAAATTCCAGCAAATCCTAATAAAAATGCACAAATTAAAATATTAGTAGAAATAGCCTTTACATGAATGTTACTAATATTATTTAAACCGTTTGTAAGTTCAATTATTCCAGTAATAAAACCAGAGATAAATTCAGAGTTACCAAATATAGGAGATAGAAACTTCGCAAATAAGTTTAACAATCCAGAATGATTAAGAATAGATATTACTACTGAAAATATAACAACAAATCCACCAATCATCAAAATCGTTTTAATGCTGTTTAAAATACTATTTCCTAAAACTTCTCCTAATGAAGAAAAAGTAATTATTTTTTTATTAGTTCTCGGAAAATTGTATTTAGCATGATTATCTTTTTTTTCTAAAAATTTTCCTAAAATAATACCAACAGAAATAGATGCTAAAATATGTGTAAATAAGAGGATTAAACCTATTGTAGTATTTCCAAACATAGAAATACCAACTGTTCCAATAATAAAAAGAGGACCAGAATTATTAGTATATGCAAGCATAATTTCAGCTTCTCTTTTAGTACATAGGCCTTCTTTATATATTTGACAAACACTTTTAGCACCAACAGGATATCCGCTAATCATTCCAAGGATAAAAGGATAAGCACTTATACCTGGAACATTAAAGATTGGTCTCATAAATTTGTCTAATTTTCTACCTATAAAACTAACTATATTTGTATAACTTAAAAGCTCAGTTGCAACTAAAAAAGGGAATAAAGAAGGCACTACAGAATTAGCCCATAATTTTAGTCCAGATTTAGTAGCAACTATATTACTATTAGAAAAAACTAATAGCAATATGATAAATAACAAAAACATAATAGGTAAAATATTTCTTTTTAAAGAAATGCAATAACATTTAAAATTTTTCATAAGACAAATATATTCAAAAAGAAAAATGGATATGCCTATGATAAAAAAATATTTATTTTAAGTAGATGGAATCAAAATATAAAGCGTTGACAATTATGTAAATCTACAGTATAATATGAGAGAATTAACTCACTTGGGTGAGAAAAATTGGAGGAGTATTACATGTTAAACGCTAAAAATGCAAAGATGAGAGCCTTGAAAAATCAGTCTCGGTGGTTTTCAAAAGCACTAAAGTCAATTAGGATGGATGGAAATCCGATGACTATGTACATTGGAGAAATACTTCCAGAAGTACGAAATTAGCTAGAGGAAAAAGGTTGGAAAATTATTACCAAAGAAGCAGAAGTACGGGGGCTTGATCTTAATCTTATAACTTGTTCTTCAATTAAGCTTAGTGAAGAAGAAATAAAAGAAAGCCTGTTAGATGATGAAACAGAACAAGATATAGACCAAAAAATAGACATAAGCTCATTCCTCAACTTTTTAGCCTACTATGATTCTCAAGAAGATGATGATGATGACGAAGAAAGTGATGATGATGGAAGATGGAGGTTTGGTAATAGATTCAATTAAAAACATGTAGCA
>CALXPX010000109.1 GCA_944390305.1 uncultured Clostridia bacterium | reverse complement strand
TAAAGAAACAGGAGCTTCTTCTATTTGAAATGTATAATTTTTATAATCATTATTATCCCATTCATTATTAGAATTTCTAAAACATAAATTTAATTTTTCTTTATTATTTAATTGAAATTCAACTTGAAAACCTAATTCTGTCTTAGTCATAGGTAACTCAGTTACATTATCCCAATTATCCCCAAAACCATAATGAATAAACACTTCTTCAGAATTTTCTTGAAAAAGTTTACCAGTATATGATAATTTAACAATTGAATTTTCAATTAATTTATCTGTATTAAAAAATATATTCTTCACTAATTCCATGACTTTCTCCTATGCTTAAAACTATTCAAATTATATTATTTTTTGACAAAATATTCAAGTAGGTTTATTAATTTGTATTATAAATGTAAAAAAGATGTAATATTATTGAAAAATATTACATCTTTTATTTAATTTTCTAGCTTTCCAAGGACTTTACCTATTATATAAAAATTATCATCTGGAGTAATAACAATATCTTGAATATCATCTTTCTCTGCTCTTAAAACTAGATCATTTTTTCTAACAATAAATTTTCTTATTATAATTTCATCTTTATATTCAAATAAACCAAAGTCCTTATTATTTAAAGGACTATTAAATTCAATAAAAACATAAGAATCTTTTTCAAATTTAGGAGACATTGATTCATCTTGAACTTTTAAACAAATAGAGGCAGATCCCATTTCCTGGGGACATTTTGCAAAGCCAGATATGTTATCTAACATAGGAATAGAATCATATTTTATATGATTAACAATATTATATCCTAATTGCTCTTCTGTTAATTTTTTATCATATGTATACATTAAAGGTTGATAAGGAACATCTAAAGCCTCACAAAGACCTTTTAAAGCCTTATGGCTTGGATTTCTTTCTCCTTTTTCAATATGAGTTAAATGACCAACATTAATATTAGTAGATTGAGCAAGTGTTGTTTTAGAAATTTTCTTATCTTCCCTAATTTTAGAAAGCATATCTCCTATCATAATATCACCTCTTAATTTTCAACATAATTATATAAAATAATACAAAAAATGTCTAGTATATTTAATAAATAAATTATTGTAAAAATATATACGTTGTGGTAATATTTAAAATAATAGTAATAAAAAAATATAGAATTAATAAAATAAAAAACAGGAGATAAAAATGAAAAGGAAAATATTTATTATATTAGTAACAATTGCTATTTTAGCATTTTTCTCTATAATATTTAGCCTAATAAATATGGGAAATAATGAAATATATTCAAATATAAAAATACAAAATATATCTGCACAAGGGAAAAAACAAGAAGAAATAAATACAGAAATAAATAAAATATATAATGAAAACAAAATAAATGGAATTAAATTAAAACATGGAGATTATGAAACAGAAATATCTTTTGATCAATCAGGTGTAAGTGCTAAAATAGGGGATGCTGTAACAAAAGCTTACTCCATAGGAAGAGATGGAAATATAATAACAAATAATTACAGAATATTATTAGGATTTTTTATTCCACAAAATATAGAAATAGAAATTAATATAGATGAAAAAAGTATAGATTCTTTAATTGACGATACAGAATCAAAACTACCAGATGTATTAATAAATAATGATTATTATATAGAAGACAATAAGTTAATAATAACGAAAGGCAAAAATGGGGTAATAATAAATAAAGAAGAATTAAAAAATAAAATCATAGAAGAAATAAAGGATTTTAGTAATACTGACAATGTAATAGAAATACCAACGCAAGAAGCATCACCAGAAAATATAGATATTGAAAAAATTGCAGAAGAGATAGAATGTGATCCACAAGATGCATATTTAAGTGAAAATCCACTAGAAGTACATGCAGATGAATCAGGAATAAAATTAGCTATTTCAATTGAAGAGGCAAAAAAAATATTATCAGAAGAAAAAGAAGAATATGAAATTCCACTAACAATAACTAAAGCAAATATTACAGTATTAGACTTAGGGGACAAAGCTTTTCCAAATTTACTTGGAACATGTACAACAAATTATGATGCAAGTAATATTAATAGAAATAATAATCTAAAATTAGCAGCAGAAAAACTAGATGGAACAATTGTTAATCCAGGTGAAACTTTTTCATATAATCAAACAATAGGTCAAAGAACAATAGCAGCAGGCTTCAAAGAAGCTAAAGCATATGCAAATGGAAAAGTAGTTTTAGATGTAGGAGGTGGAATTTGTCAGCTATCTTCAACATTATATAATTCAACACTTTTATCTAATTTAGAAATAGTAGAAAGAAGAAGTCATTATTTTAAAACATCTTATCTTCCTGCAGGAAGGGATGCTACTGTATCATGGGGATCAGTAGACTTTAAATTTAAAAATAACAGAAAATATCCTATAAAAATCACAGCAGTAGCACAAGATGGAGTAGTAAAAGTAGAAATTTATGGAATAAAACAAGAAGATGATTATGATGTAAAAATAGAATCATCAGAAACAAGTATAATTCCAATGGAAACAATTTATGAGGAAGATGAATCATTAAAAAAAGGTGAACAAGTGACAAGTCAATATGGTGAAGACGGCTGTACTAGTGAAACTTATAAAATCCTTCTAAAAGATGGATTAGTTGTATCTAAAACATTAATATCTAAAGACACATATAATGATTTACCTAAAATAATAAAGCAAAATAAATAAAGGAAATCCAATAAAAAGATGAACGAAAGTATAAAAAGAAACTATAATAAAATATTATTCGTAATAATTATAATTATAGGAATAGTAATAAGAGTATATAATTTCCCTGAAGGAATGAAGGAAATAAATATAGACGAAATAATAGCAGCAATGAATGCAAAAGAAATAGCAGAGACAGGAAAAGATCTATTAGGATTAAGCTATCCAATATATTTAAAAGGATTAGGTGGGCAAAGTGTATTTTCACTTTATCTAATGACAATATGCATCAAAATATTTGGATATACACTTTTTTCAATAAGATTACCAGCATTAATAATAAGTATAATAGCTATGTTTGTATTTTATGATTTAATTAAAAAGATTAGTAAAAATAAAAATGTTGCACTTCTTGGCTTATCATTACTTGCTATTTCTCCATGGCATATACTTCAATCAATGTGGTCTTGGGATTGCAATATGTTCCCACATTTCTTATTAATAGCAATGGATATATTATATACAGGAATACTAAAAAATAAAAAAATAGTTGTATATATATCAATGATATTTTTTGCAATAACTCTATATTGTTATGGAATAGCAATTTATTTTGTACCAGTATTTTTATTAATATTTAGTATTTATTTAATAAAAATAAAGAAAATAAATATAAAAGACTTAGTTATATGTATATTCATATTTTTAATATTTTCACTACCTATTATAACAATGTTTGCAATAAATGCATT
>CALXPX010000108.1 GCA_944390305.1 uncultured Clostridia bacterium | reverse complement strand
ATATTAGAAGATGCATATGAAAAAGCTCAAATGCTATTAAGAGTTCATAGAGATAAATTAGATAAGGTTGCTATAAAATTACTTGAAAAAGAAGTAATAAATGAAGATGAATTTAACGCAATATTTGAGGATTAGTAAATGAAAGAAGATTTGGATAATATATTTCAAAGAGAAGAATTATTAATAGGAAAAGATAATCTTAAAAAACTGCAGCAAAAAAAAGTTGCAGTTTTTGGACTTGGAGGAGTAGGCTCATATGTTGTAGAGGGATTAGTAAGAGCAGGAATAGAAAATTTTATTCTTATTGATTCAGATAAAATAGATATAACAAATATAAATAGACAAATAATAGCTTTAAAATCAACTGTTGGAAAATATAAAACAGATGTTGAAGCAGAAAGAATACAAGAAATAAACTCAAAGGCAAAAGTAACGATATATAAAGAATTTGTGGAAAAAGAGGGAAATGAAAATGTATTTAATAGCATAAAAAATGTAGATTACATAGTAGATGCAATAGATACAGTATCAGCCAAAATAAGAATAATAAAATTTGCAAGCAAAAATAATATAAAAATAATTTCAGCTTTAGGAACTGGAAATAGATTAGATCCTACAAAATTAAAAATAGCAGATATTAATGATACAAAAGTATGTCCTCTTGCCAAAATAATAAGAAAAGAATTACGAAAAAATAATATAAAAAGATTAGATGTAGTATATTCTGAAGAAAAAACAACAAAAAATAGTGATAAAATAATAGGAAGTATATCATATGTGCCAAGTATAGCAGGACTTTTAATAAGCTACAAAATTATCGAAGAATTAATAAAATAATATTGAAAAATGAAATGTTTTTATATATAATAAAATAAACTTTAAAACGAAAGGATAAAATAATGAGTAAAAAAAGAAAGAAATTTTTTATAATAAGTAGTTTTGCTTTAATTGTAATAATTATTATAATAGTTATTACAGAGATTACAGGTAAAGGCATATTTACAAAAAATAGACTTAGTGCTAATGAAAATAGTAATACAGGAGGACTTATTGCTAATAATATAAAGAAGGGAATAACGATTGCAGGGGTGACAGGAACTTTAGAAACTATAGATACAAATGATGCAACAGCTACGCCAGAAGATATATTAGCAGGTAAAACCGCATATGTTCAAGGAAAGAAAATAACAGGTACAGCAACGGCTGATACAATAATAGAAGATATTTTAGTGCCAGCAAAATTCTATTATGTAGGGGGAACAAAAGAGAGTGGTATAGTTATTTCGGATTCTGTGAATGATGCATATAAATATGATGGAGAAGAAATAGTACCAGCTGATGATTTGGAAGGAAACCAATTTGTATGGGTACCAGTAGAAGATATAAATGATTTTGTAAGATACAAATATTATTATTTGGGTGGATATCAAAGTATAGCTGATTATTATGAACCAGCATATACAAGATTTCAATATGAAACAGAACAAGCGGAATATGACAAGATGTATGAAAGTGTAGAAAAATATAATGGATTTTTTGTGGGCAGATTTGAAGCAGGAAAAGAAACAATAGATAATCAAAATGCAGTTGTAAGCAAAAAAGGCACAATGCCTTGGACAATGGTTGGATGGGGAGAAGATATGTCTTATCCCGGAACAAATGGAGCAGTTGCACTTGCAAAATCAATGTATCCCGAAGGAAAAATAAAAAAGGTAACATCTAGTTTGATTTATGGAACACAGTGGGATGCAATTCTTGCATGGATTGACCCGCAATATAAAACACAATCATGCAATACGAATTCATACGTTATAAATCCGGGTAATGAAAGGGGACTTTTTAGTACTGATATTGTAGAACATCCAATAGAGTGTGGCTCAAGTGATAATTACAGAGTAAATAATATATATGATTTAGCAGGAAATGCATGGGAATGGACAATGGAAGCACATTCATCAGATCAAAGAGTAGTTAGAGGAGGAGGAGCTAATGTTAAAGCTGAAAATACATCAACATCAATAAGAAGTCAAGGACCAGTAACTAATGCTTCAGTAGATGTACGGTTTTAGAGTAGTTTTGTGTATTGAATAATATTTTCTATAATTTATCTTGTAACTTAACATTTACTTTGATATAATAGCCTCAAAAGGAGGCTATTTTTTATGTGTGAATGTATAGAAAAGAAAATTAAAGAAGAAATGAAAGAAATTTTAGAAAAATATAAAGTAGACAAAGAAAATTTAATACCAATATTAAACGATGTTCAAGTAAAATATGGATATATTCCTAAACTTGCTCAATTAGAAATATCGAATTATTTAGGAATTCCAATGGCAGAGATTTTTGGAGTTATAACATTTTATTCAAGATTTACTTTAGAGCCTAAAGGAAAATATAATATATCTATTTGTTTAGGAACAGCTTGCTTTGTAAAAGGATCTCAGGCAATATTAGATAGATTAGAAGATAGATTAAAAATAGAAGAAGGAAAAACAACAGAAGATGGAAAATTTTCTATAGATACAACAAGATGTGTTGGAGCCTGCGGAATAGCACCAGTATTTACTGTAAATAACGAAGTATATGGTCATGCAACTGTAAAAAAATTAGATGAAGTTATAAATGAGTTAGAACAAAAATAACATATATAGGAGGTCCTTAAATGAAAACTGTAGAAGAATTAAATAAAATAAGAATTGAAAAAAGAAAAGAGCTAGATTTAAGAAAAAATACAAAAGCAGATACAAGAGAAAAGCATATATTAGTATGTCAAGGAACAGGTTGTACATCATCAAAATCTCCAGAAATATTAGAAAACTTTAAAAGGATAATAAAAGAAAAAAATATACAAAATGTAAGAGTTATAAAAACTGGTTGCTTTGGACTATGTGCTAAAGGTCCAATCGTAATAATTAGGCCAGAAGATACTTTTTATGCAATGGTAGAACCTAAAGATTGCGAGGAAATAATAGAATCACATATATTAAATGGCAAATTAGTAGAAAGATTATTATGTAAAGATATAGATGGAACAAGAGTAACAAAATTAGATGATTTAACTTTTTATAAAAAACAAAAAAGAATAGCACTTAAGAATTGCGGTGTAATTAATCCAGAAGATATAGATGAATACATAGCTTTTGATGGATATAGAGCCTTAGCTAGAGTTTTGTTAGAAATGAATGGAGATGAAGTAATAGACATTATAACAAAATCAGGATTAAGAGGAAGAGGAGGAGCAGGATTTCCTACAGGAAAGAAGTGGCAAAGTACGAAAGAATCTGCTGGAGACATAAAATATGTTGTTTGCAATGCAGATGAAGGTGACCCAGGGGCTTTTATGGATAGAAGTATTTTAGAAGGTGATCCACATGCTGTACTAGAGGCAATGGAAATAGCAGGATTTGCAATAGGTGCTAAAAAAGGATTTATATATGTAAGAGCAGAATATCCAATAGCAGTACAAAGACTTA
>CALXPX010000107.1 GCA_944390305.1 uncultured Clostridia bacterium | reverse complement strand
AGACCTACAGGAAAATTACATATAGGTCATTACTTTGGCTCACTAAAAAGTAGAGTAAGTCTTCAAGATAAATTTGAAACATTTATAGAGGTAGCAGATGTACAAGCTCTAACAGATAATTTTAACAATCCAGAAAAAGTAAAACAAAATGTAAGTCAAATTGTTATGGATGAATTATCAGTAGGAATAGATCCTAATAAATCAACAATATTTTTGCAATCTCTAATTCCAGAAATTGCAGAACTTACAGTTTTTTATTCTAATTTAGTAACAATTGCAAGATTAGAAAGAAACCCTACAGTAAAAACAGAAATTGCTCAAAAGAAAAATATATTTGGAGAAAGTGTTACATATGGTTTTTTAGGATATCCTGTAAGTCAAGCAGCAGATATTACTGCATTTGATGGCGCATATGTCCCAGTAGGAGAAGATCAATTGCCTCTAATAGAACAATGTAGAGAAATTGTAAGAAAATTTAATAATATATATGGTAAAACCTTAAGAGAACCAGTAGCAGTACTTAGTTCAAATGGAAGAATAAAAGGATTAGATGGAAATGAAAAAATGGGTAAATCTTTAGGAAATGCTTTATACTTATCTGATGATTTAGATACAATAAAAGAAAAAGTCATGTCAGCTGTAACAGATCCAGGAAGAATAAAAAAAGATGACCCAGGAAATCCAGATATATGCATGGTATATTATTATCATAAATTATTTACAGATAAAGAAGAATGTAAAAATATTTGTGAAGAGTGTAAAAAAGGAAAAAGAGGATGTGTAGCTTGTAAAAAAGAGCTAATAGAAAGTGTAAACAAAACATTAGAACCAATTAGAAATAAAAGAAGATACTATGAAGAAAATCCAAAAGAAGTAAGGGATATACTAATGAGTGGAACAGAAAATGCAAGAAAAGTTGCAAAAGAAACAATGATTAAGGTAAAAAAAGCTATGAAATTAGATTATTAAGAAAATATGAGGAGAAAAACATGTTTACAGATTATGTAAAAATATATGCTGAAGCAGGAAAAGGTGGAAATGGAGCAATAGCCTTTAGAAGAGAAAAATATGTAGCAGCAGGTGGCCCTGATGGTGGAGACGGAGGAAAAGGTGGAAATATCTATTTTAAAGTAGATAAAGATGCAAATACTTTAATAGAATTTAGATTTAAAAAGAAGTTCAAAGCAGAATCAGGACAAAATGGTGAAGGTGGACATAAGTATGGAAAAAGTGGAGAAGATTTATATATTCCTGTTCCAATTGGTACAATAATAAAAGATGCTAAAACTAAGGAAATTCTAGCAGATTTATCTCATCCAAACCAAACTGCACTAATATTAAAAGGTGGTAGAGGAGGTAAAGGTAATTCACATTTTGCTACATCAACAAGACAAGCACCAAGGTTTGCTGAAGATGGAGAACCTGGAGAAGAAAAAGAATTAATATTAGAACTAAAACTGCTTGCTGATGTAGGTTTAATAGGATTTCCTAATGTTGGAAAATCTACATTCCTTTCAGTGGTTACTTCTGCTAATCCTAAAATTGCAAATTACCATTTTACAACAATAGAACCAAATTTAGGTGTAGTAAAATCTAAATATGGAGATAGTTTTGTAATTGCAGATATACCTGGAATTATAGAAGGAGCAAGCAAAGGCATTGGTCTTGGATTACAATTTTTAAGACATATAGAAAGAACAAGATTACTACTTCACTTTATAGATGTTTCTGGAACAGAAGGAAGAAAACCTGTAGATGATTACAAAAAGGTAAATGAAGAGTTAAAAAAATATAGTGAAAAACTAGCTAAAAGAACTCAGATAATAGTCGCAAATAAAATAGATAGCATGACAGATGAAAAACTATATAAGGATTTAGAAAATTTAGCTAAAAAGAACAATCAAAAGATATTTAAAATATCTGCTGTAACAGGAGAAGGCATAGAAGATTTAATGAATTATGTATCTTCAATTTTAAAAACTCTTCCAAAAGAAAATATAGTAGAATTCTCAGATAAAGAGAAGATATATACTTTAAAAGAGGATAAAAATACATTTACTGTAACAAGAGAAAAAGGCATGTTTGTAGTAAAAGGTGAAAAAGTAGATAGAATAATTAGAAGAGTAAATATAGAAGATTATGAATCATTATTTTATCTTCATAGAAAATTAGATGAAATAGGGCTAAATAAAGAACTTAAAAGACAAGGAATAAAAGAAGGAGATATAGTAAAAATAGGCGACTATGAAATGGAATGGGAAGACTAAAATATTTTATAACTATTAAATTAGATAAAAAATAACAGATTAGAATTTAATCTCTAATCTGTTATTTAAAATATAGGGGAAAGAAAATGATAAGAAAGTTAAATGAAAAAGATATAGATGAAGTAATGAATATATGGTTAGAGACTAATATAAATACACACATATTTATAAAAAGAAAATACTGGGAAGATAATTTTGAATATGTCAAAAAAGAAATATCAAATTCAGAAGTATATGTATATGAAAAAGAAAAACAAATAGTAGGTTTTGTAGGAATTAGAGATGGCTTTATAGAAGGAATATTTGTAAAAGAAAATATGAGGCATATTGGAATTGGAAAAGACTTAATTAATAAATGTAAGAAGAAATATAGCAAACTAGAGTTACAAGTATATGAAAAAAACAATAATGCAATTAAATTTTATCAAAAAGAAGGTTTCAAAATAATAGATAGACAATTAGATAAGGATAATAATGAGATAGAACTTATTATGAAGTGGACTGATATATAAAATTAGATAAATTAATAAAGAATATATAAAGAAAGGAAATAAAATATGAATAAATATTATTTTACATCAGAAAGTGTAACAGAAGGACATCCAGATAAATTATGTGACACTATATCAGATAAAATATTAGATGCATATTTAAATTTAGATAAAGAATCAAGAGTGGCTATTGAGACATTTGCATCAAGCAAAGGTATAAGTGTAGCAGGTCAAGTTACTTCAAATGCAAATGTAAATGTAGAAGAACTTGTAAGAAAAACAATAAAAGAAATAGGATATTTTGGGAAAGATATAGATATAGACTATAAAACTTGTAAAATAGACATAGATATTACAAAACAGAGTCCAGATATTGCTCTTGGTGTAGATATAGGTGGAGCAGGAGATCAGGGAATTATGTTTGGATATGCATGTAATGAAACTGAAAACTATATGCCTTATGCAATAGATATGGCTCATAAACTTTCTAGAAGATTAACAAATGTAAGAAAAGATAAATTAATACCTTTTTTAGGACCAGATGGAAAAACACAAGTTACAGTAAAGTATGAAGGAAATATTCCTAAAAGAATAGCAAACATATTAATATCTACTCAGCATACAGAAGATGTACAAATTGAAGAAGTAAGAAAGCAAGTATATGAGTTAGTTATAAAAAAAGTTGTTCCAGAAAATATGATAGACGAGAATACAAAAATATATATAAATCCAACAGGAAGATTTGTAATAGGAGGACCTTTAG
>CALXPX010000106.1 GCA_944390305.1 uncultured Clostridia bacterium | reverse complement strand
TCTAATTCTTCTGTTTGAAGCTCTTTATCTAGAGGTACTGAAACAATACCTCCCAAAAGGCATGATAGATGTGATAAGGCCCATTCATATCTATTTCTTCCACAAATTGCGATTCTTTTTCCCTTTAATTTCAAATTGTAAAAAGCTGTACCTAATGCATTTATTTCATCTAGCATTTTTTTGTATGTTGTATTTTTATATTCTACAGTTTTATCTTTAATAATTTTAGTTACAAAAGCTACATGATTTGGATATAATTTAACAGAGTTATATATCATATCTTTTATATTATCAAACCTTGTAGCCTCTCTTAATTTTTCTTTTTTCATAATTATCTCCTTT
Source organism: uncultured Clostridia bacterium (assembly GCA_944390305.1). Classification (GTDB taxonomy): domain Bacteria; phylum Bacillota; class Clostridia; order TANB77; family CAG-508; genus CAG-793. Next base: position 3,209 of record CALXPX010000106.1, on the reverse strand, counting down.
TTTATTTAATGAGATAATATTACCACAATTTAGTACTTTATTCAATTATTGACCATTCCTTCTAGAAAAAGAGCTATATACTTTATATTTCTAATCTTTTAATGATTTTACTATGAATTTAACTACTTCATTTGTATTATCATTTTTCTTATATTTATTTTTTTCCGCTTCATTTAATTCAACTAAATATTTATTAAACTCAGGAATTATAGTTATAGAATCTAATGGATATCCTGGATTTCTTTTTGTAGATGGTTTATCTATAAAATTAAAGTTTTCTTTTTTCCAAGTATATGTATTTTCTTTTCCATTATTTAAGACAACCATCCCATATACCCATCTAGCATTAAGCTTTCCTCCATTTTGCTTTACTAAATCTGTATAATATTTTATCATTTCATCATCATTTAATTCTTTTCCCTTAATTCTTCTCACATATATTCCTGGTTGTTTATCTTTAGGAAGCCCTTCTATAAACAAATTATTATCCATTCCTATAGTTGGCATATTTAATTTGTCATAATATGCTTTTGCTTTTATATAAGCATTTTCAATAGCATTTTTTCCAGTTTCTTTTACTTTACCTATATTAATATCTATATCATTAATAGTAAGTAAATCTATATTATATTTTTTTAATTCTTCTTTATATTTTTTAACCTTTGCCATATTAGTTGTTGCAAATAAAACTTCCATTTTTATACCTCTTTTATATGTTTTTTATTCGATTTTATTATATGACAAAAGTTCTAAAATTTCAATCTTTTATTGATATCTTAGAACTTCTCTTCAAACTTTTAACTAATATTTATTTTTCTATTTTTTCTTTTACTTGTTTTTGATATATCTTCATTATTTTATCATCAAGTATATTTATTATTTTTGCATAAATTTCCATCTTTTTAGAATTTTTAGTAGATAATTTATGATTTTTTTTGTATTTTATTTTATGTTCTGTAGTTGCCCAAAAATCCATTGCCATAGTTCTTATTTGTATTTCTACTTTTATAGGTACATATGTATCATCATATTTTATATAATTTTCTAAAATAATATGATAACCCATATATCCACTTTTTTTAGGATTCTTTATATAGTCTTTTTCTTTTATAATCCTTACATTGGGCATTTTTCCAATTATTTTTCTGATTTTCAAAATATCATCTTTAAAAGTACATATTACTCTTATGCCGGCAATATCATTAATATTTTCTATTAAATCTTTATATGTTAATTCATAATGCTTTTTTTGCATCTTTTTTAAAATACTTTCTGGTGTTTTAATTCTACTTGTTATGTGATTTATTACATCATATTCATAAATTTCTTTAAAATATTCTTTTATTATATTTAACTTTTCCAAAATGTCACTTCTTGCTTTATCATATAACTCCATAAGCGTACTAAATTCTTTATTTTTAGTGTTAAGTGGAATTAATGAATTAATTAAAATACCTGTTTTATTAACTTCTAATATATTTTCTCTTTTAATCACCTCTTTCTTTATTTTTTAATATTCTACACAAGAATTGTTACCTAATTGTGTCCTTATAGTAAATTAAAATTTACTATTAAATAAATATTAATAAAAATATATTAACCTTTATTTTAATTAATAACTATAAAACATATCTAAATATCTACTAAACTAAAAAGAAGATCAGGAAAAACTAATCTTCTTCTTTGCATACCTCACTTATCATCCAACATTTTTTCTTATAATCTTTTAAATAATCATCCATTAAACTAGAAGTTGTATATGCATTTTCTCTATCCGCTTCTTCTTTTATTTTTATGCAATTTTCTATCAAAACTTTAAATCCTTCTAAAACTTCTTTCCAAAGTTCATCTGAATGAATTTTTTTGCTTTCAGCTTCTTTTATTTGAGATACCTCTAAATATTCTTTCATTGTTGCAAAGACTCTGTAACCTTTACTAATAATATGCTCTGCTAATTCGTCTATCTGCTCATTTATATCATTATAATATTCCTCTAATTTTTCATGAACTGTAAAGAAGTCTTCTCCCGTAACATTCCAATGATAATTTTGCAGTTTCCTATAAAATACATTTAAATTAGATAATAATAAATTTAAATCATCACTCATATTTTTTACCTCTTTTCTAAAAATAATCTTTTATACATTATTTCCTAAATGTTAAATCTTATTCATTGATAAACATAGCTTTAGCAATATAAGGTAAAATATATTCTGTATTATACCATCCAGACATTTTATTTTTTCCATATAGTCCATTTATCATTCTTCCAGTATATAATATTTATTATACACTACTATTTGAGCATATATCTTGATATATAAATTGTGATAAGCTTCTACTAAACAATTCTATTTTTAATTTATTTTTTATACTATTATATAAGTTTTCTATTTTCCATCTTTTTCCATAAGTTTTAAATCTTCTAATTTAAATTCCTCTTTTTCATCATTAATTTTTATTTCTGTAATTCGAACAATTATTCCTTTTTTATCCTTATTTTCTTCATAAAATTCAGTATTCGTTCTTTTTATCTTATTTAATCTAGCATAAGTATATTCTATTTGAACTTATTCATCTTTAGTTTTCCTATAGTTCTTTCTCTTAAATAGTTATTACTACTTAATCTCATTAAAAATCTTTTTTTGATTTTTTCTAGCCAATTGAAAAATTCTGCTGATGGATATTCTCTATCTAAAATTAATAATTTTTGGTTGTTACCTATTATTTTTTACTTCTACTATATTTCTTTTGTCTAAATCTTTTCATTACTATCAACTTTATCTGTTTGGACATCTAGAAAAAAATGATTTTCTACGTCATAAATACCATAAATTAATGTCTTGCCATATTCGTTTATGTTGATTACCTTCACATCCAAATTCATGCCTATTCAATCCTGTATTTGTTATTCTAATTTTGAACCATCTATTGCATTGCACATAATATATCCGTTTTTCTTTTTATTTATATATTTAGAATTTTCATAAAAATATTGTAGGCATATTTTTTTATTTCTTTAAATACATCTGAATTTTAATTTCTTCTTGGCTAAAATAGGCTTCATGTGTTTAATTCACTTGCATTTCTACTTTTTATTAGTTCGTAATTTCTAATTCAAAAGATATATTTTTTCCTTGTTTATTCAATGTCATTAAAAAATATCATAAAAGGGTATCTTTCTATTTAAAGTAAATGTATGTTTTTAT
>CALXPX010000105.1 GCA_944390305.1 uncultured Clostridia bacterium | reverse complement strand
AGTATTATAAAGAACAGGCACACATAGATAAAGATATTACTCCACATGTATTAAGACATTCTTTTGCAACACATCTTTTACAAAATGGAGCAGATTTAAAATCAATTCAAGCAATGCTAGGTCATTCAGATATATCATCAACACAAGTATATGCGCAATTTCAAGATCCTGGAATAAAAGATATATATAAAAAGGCTCATCCAAGAGCATAAATAGTAAAACCAAAAGTTATTTACTTTTGGTTTTTTTATACTAGAAAATATACAAAAAAATAAATTCTTATGATATAATTTATATATAAAAAAAGAGATAAAATAGAAAAATGCTTAAAAACGTTGAGGCTGTATATATCGTAGAATTTAATAAAACAAACTTATGTAACATAGAAAAAGGCTATGCTTTTTAGACGAATCTAAAAGGCATATTTTATTAGAATATATAATCAATAGGATACTGTAATATTAATAGTTTTAGAAAGTTTGAATTCTAAAAAAACTATCTAAAAACTGTTGATACCACTATATTTAATATTTGTTTAAATTATATTTTATTTTTTAGTCGTGAAAAGCATATTATCCCTCTTGACATATTCCAATAATAATAATAAAATATTATAGGTAGAATATATTTATAGATTATATATATTTGAACATTGAAAACTAAATAGAAAGAGGTGTTAATATGGAAATAGCAATTTATATCACTATCTTTCTAGTCTCAGCAATATTATTTTCGTTTGTAGGATATATGGTAAGAAAAAAATCTGCTGAATCTAAAATACAAAGTGCTGAAAAAGAAGCACAAAGAATTTTAGAAAGTGCACAAAAAGAAGCAGAAAATGCAAAAAAAGAAGAAATAGTTAAAGCAAAAGAACAAATTATCAATAGTAGAAATGAGCTTGAGGAGGAGATTAGAGAGAGAAGAAGTGATATTCAATTACAAGAAAAAAGATTGCTTCAAAAAGAGGAAAATCTTGAAAAGAAAATTTATTCAGCTGAACAAAAAGAAAAGCAGTTAGATAAAAGAGAAGATGAAATTGAAAATGAGAAAAACGAAGTACAAAAATTAAAAGATGCTCAACTAGATGAATTAGAAAGAATTGCAAAACTTTCAATTGATGATGCTAAAACTCAATTATTAGCCAAAGTTGATGAAAAATTAACTGCTGAAAAAGTTGAAAGAATCAAAGCTATGGAAGATGAAATTAAAGAAAAATCAGAAGATACTGCAAAAAATATATTAACTTATGCTATACAAAAATGTGCAGCAGATCACACATCAGAATCAACAGTATCAATTGTTGCTCTTCCAAGTGATGATATGAAAGGAAGAATAATAGGAAGAGAAGGAAGAAATATTAAAGCACTAGAAACTTTAACAGGTGTAGATTTTATTATAGATGATACACCCGAGGCTGTAGTTATTTCAGGGTTTGATCCATTAAGAAGAGAAGTTGCAAGATTAGCGCTTCAGAAACTTATTGATGATGGAAGAATCCATCCTGCTAAAATAGAAGAAATGGTAGAAAAAGCTAAGGAAGAGGTATCTAAAGTAATTAAAGAAGAAGGCGAAAGAGCAGTTATGGAAACTGGCGTATTGAATCTTCATCCAGATATAGTTAAATTACTTGGAAAGCTTAAATACAGGACAAGTTATGGTCAAAATGTACTAAATCATTCTATAGAAGTTTCAAATTTAGCTAGAATAATGGCAGATGAGTTAGGACTAGATACTAAACTTGCAAGGCGTGCAGGACTTTTACATGATATAGGAAAAGCACTAGATCATGATATGGAAGGAACTCATGTTGAAATAGGAGTAGAAATCTTAAAGAAATATAAAGAAGATCCAAAAGTAATTAACGCTGTAGAAGCTCATCATGGAGATGTAGAACCTCAGACACCTGAAGCATACTTAATACAAGCAGCAGATGCAATTTCAGCTTCTAGACCAGGTGCTAGAAGAGAAACCTTAGAAGCATATATTAAAAGGTTAGAGCAATTAGAATCTATAGCAGATTCTTTTGATGGTGTTGAAAAATCTTATGCCATACAAGCAGGAAGAGAAATAAGAATTATTGTTAAACCTGAAAAAATTTCTGATGATGACATGACATTAATAGCAAGAAATATTGCTCAAAAAGTAGAGAATGAAATGGATTATCCAGGTCAAATAAAAATCAACTTAGTTAGAGAAAAAAGAGTAATAGATTATGCTAAATAATTATGAAATAAAAAAAGACTATATTTTATTATGAAATATAGTCTTTTTCATATTAGGACAAAATAAAAATGAAAGAAAGAACATGAAAAAATAAGTAATAGAAAGAGAAATATTATTATTTATTTAATATGAAAAGAATTTGTTTATAATCAACCCATATAAATTAAAGTGGATTTTACAAAATAAAAAGAATATGATATAATAAATATTGTTGGTGCAGTATTCTAGTAATATTGCGTATTATGAGGGTGGGGCTAAAAATCCACTAAAAGGCATACATAGAGTTTCTTAGTTTTGCGCGGGACGCCAAGCTTGTGTGGAGCTGGGAGATAAGAATCTAGGACAATATATAAAGGCATATATATTAATTTTCCTATTTTCGCGTTTTTATTTAACCTATATAGAAATATATAGTGTAGCCTGTCTTGAGTGATAGTTTTGGGATTAACTTAAAAGGTAAAAATATTTAGGCCAAATATTTCTATCACTTGTTATGAAATTAATATTGCAAAAGAGACTAATAATATAGCAATGTTTCAAGGAAAACTTCTAGGCTGTTTATAATATATAAGAGATTTTATGGATTAAGATACGGATTTAAGTGGTAATCTGGTAGCCAAATTTTTGGATGCTTTATTTAAATGGAAACGGCTAAATAGTAATGTTTAGTATAAAGTAGAGAAATTCGACTAGACCTAAACCGTAAAATTTACGTAAAATTTTACCAACTTTATCATATTTAAGATGATACGTACCCAGTTAGTGGGTACTTTTTCTTTCACAAGGTATTGTGTGAATAATTAATAAATGATAAAATAACTATGAATGGGAGCGAATATGGAAAAAAGTAAAAAAGATGAAAAGAAAAATAAAGGAAAAAACAGTGAATTAAATTGGTTTATAAAAGTAACAATATTATCATTTGTTTTATCAATAATATTTTCTTTTATTTCAAATACTGCAGTTTCTAATTTACCAATTTTGCCAGCAATACTAATATTAATATTAGTCATATTTGTTGGTGTGGTATTTGACGTTATAGGAGTTGCTGTAACTGTAGCAGATGAAAGTGAATTTCATGCAAAGGCCACAAAAAAAGTACCAGGAGCAAAAGAATCAATCAAGCTTATAAAAAATGCAAGCCAAGTTTCTAATATCTGTGCAGACGTTATTGGAGATATATGTGGTGTACTAAGTGGTGCTATAAGTGCTGTTGTGTCTTTAAAAATAACATCAGGTTTAGGTATACCTTATGATTTACAATTTTTAATAAGTGCATTTGTTGCTTCTTTCACAATAGGAGGAAAAGCATTAGGAAAAGGTTTTGCAAGAAGACATTCAACTACAATTATTATGATTACTGGTAAAATATTAAATAAAATTCACATAGGAGGTAAGTAAGAAGTGAAAATATTAGCAGTTGGAGATTTAGTTGGAGAAACTGGATTAGAAAGATTAAAAAAAGATTTATCAA
>CALXPX010000104.1 GCA_944390305.1 uncultured Clostridia bacterium | reverse complement strand
TGGAAGCAAAATGCTATTTTATTATATCCACAATTGATCGGGTTACTTACTAAAAAAGAAAGTGAAGAATAGATACTTCACTTTCTTTTTATTTTACTAATTTTTCTTTTATTTGACTTATCTTTATGATTTCTTTTTCTCCTGTTTTAGTGTTTTCTAATTCTGCCATTCCATCTTCTACTTTGTCACCTAGTATAATCATATATGGCGTTCCTAGTATTTTACAATCTTTTATTTTTGATCCCATTGACACATTTTCTCTATCATCTAAAATTGCTTTATCTTCAAATTCATTATATATCTTTTCTGCATCTTTTACTTTTTGCTTATTATCTAATTTAGGTATAATTTGAACAATGTATGGAGCAATTTGCTCTGGTAAAGAAATACCTGCAGCTGTTCCTTTTTCATCTCTTATAACTGAATTTTCATAAATGGCTGCAACTAATCTACTTACACCTATTCCATAGCAACCCATATAATATGGTTTTTGTGTATTATCTTTGTCTACAAAACCTATATTCATTGAATCTGAATATTTTGTACCCAATTGGAATATATGTCCAACTTCTATTGCTTTAGTTGTTTTTAAATTAGATATATCTTCTATTTCATATTCTTCTTTTAAGTATTCTTCATAATCTTCTTTTTCTAACACTTCTGTATTTAATGCTATTTTTCTACTTTCATCATAAAGAATTGTGTCTTCTCCAATAGCAGATACCAGCATAAACTCTTCACTCTTTTTCCCTCCCATTGCACCATTGTTTGCAATAACTGGAAGTAAATCTATGCCTAGTCTTTTACCTATATTAATGTATGCATTTCTTACTTTTGAATAAGATACTTCCAATCCTTTTAGATCTGTATCAAAACTATATGCATCCATCATTAGGAAAGATCTACCTCTTAATAAATATCCTCTCGTTCTAATTTCATTTCTGTATTTCTCGCCTATTTGATAAACTGTAGCTGGCATATGTTTATATGACTTTAGTTTTTCTGCCATAAATTCTATACAAGCTTCTTCTGCTGTTGGTGCTAAACACAAGTCTCCTCTATCAGAATTTACTACAAGCATTGTTCCATCATTTACATATGTATCCCATCTACCTGATTTTTTCCATATAGTATCTGGTTGAAGTGTTGGAAGTTGTATCTCTATACATCCTGCTTCATTTAAACATTCTTCTATTATTCTTTCTATATTTCTTTTAACAAGCATTGTTACATTGTTATATCCAAATATTCCTGTACCATATTGAACTAATTGTCCTGATTGAAGCAGCATATCTTGTGCTGGATACATATCATCTAATTTATTTACTCTTATGGTACCTAGTCCTGCTTCAGATAGTTTCATAATTCTATATCCTCCCTATATAATAAAGTATTTTTATTTTTTATTTATTTTCTTCTTCACCCTCTTGGGGCACAAAAACCTCCGTAAGTTCTTTTAAATCTTTTATATTTTTATCATTATCTTTTTCTTGATCGTTTTCAAGTTCATCAATTACAATTTGTCTGTTACTATCCAATTTATATTTAGGTAGTTTTGGTAAATCATTTAAGCTATTTATTCCAAATGTTTTCAAAAATTCATCAGTAACTTTATATGTCATTGGCTTTCCTGGCAAATCTGCTTTTCCTGCCTGCTCTATAAAATTATATTCTATTAATCTATATAATGATGCTTGAGAGTCAACTCCTCTTATTGCATCTATGTCTGATTTTGTTGCTCTTGGATTATATGCAATTATACTTAAAACTTCTAATGATGCTTGAGAAAGTGTAGGTTTTACTTGTTTACTTAATACAGGATATAGATATTCATAATATTCTTTTTTAGAAGATAGTTGATAACCATCTTCTACTCTTATTATTTCTATACCCCTACTTTCTTTTTTATATTCTTCTTGCATTTCATTTATTGCCTTTATTATTTCATCAGATGTTATTTCAAGTATTGTAATTAATTCTCTTATTTTTACAATTCTTCCTGCTGAAAATAATATTGCTTCTATTATTCCTTTAATTTTATTTTTTTCCATTTTTATATTATCCTTTTAAAAATATATTGTTATTATATCACTGATACAATATTTTGGCAATAAATGCTTAGAAAATATAACTACCCAGCTTTTTTGGCTGGGTAAACTAGTATGAGATAAAAGGTTAATTTTCTAAATATGTCTTTATTGCTTCTTTAAATATATAAGCAGAAAGCTTTTCACTTTTAGTTAAAGTCCCATTTGAACAAAAGAATCTTCTCCATATTTCTATAGCATGACTTTTTAATTCTACATATGTAGCAGACAAGTCATACATGCTAAAGCAATTTATAACTAACTCTGCAATTTCAGCTACCTCCTCTCTATTGGATACCCGTTCTAGCTTTTCAATTGCAATTTCAAGATTTTTTGTTTCCATTTTTTTCGAAGAATTCATATGATTGTCCTTTCTCCCACACTTAAGCAGTGGGCTCAATAAAAACAAAAATTTTTATTTCCTACTGCGAATGATTTATAAAAGATTACTCTTTTAATAAAGGAATTATAACATAGTTTATTAGTACATTCAAATTATGTAATTGTTATTAAATTAATATATCTTTTTCTATTTTATTTTAAAAATATATAAATCATTTATTGCAAATCTTGATTTATATATTTTTTTGTGTTATATTAGTCATGAAAAAAATATTGGTGGTGATTTTATGTTTGAAGAACACGAAGATGAAAAAAAGAAAAAAATTGAAATTGTTCAAGGTAATTCAAAGGATTTAAATATATCTGAAGTAAAAGATAATCTTACTTTTGAAAAACCGGAGGAAAATAAAAAAGAGAATATAATTATTCCAGAAAATCAAGATAGTTAATTTAATAAAAATAATATATGATTTTAGTTTTAAATAAGATTTTAAATAAAACTTAAAAACAGTTTAAGTTTCTTATTTTAATAAATATAAAATCATATATTATTTTTTTATTTATATCTCTGTCGCTCCAATTATTCCTGCATCATTTCTTAGTTTTGCAGGAAATAGTTTATATTTTGTATCTTTATTAAATATTTTATTTTCTAATTTCTCATATAATATTGGGATAAATATATCTTCATAATATGAAAAACTTCCTCCAAACGCAATTGCTTCAGGTTCAACAATATTTATTATATTAGATATTCCTATACTTATATTTTCTACATATTCATTTACAAAATTATGTACCTTTTCTATATGTATATTATTTCTTATATAATTTTGAACCTCTTCTGCTTCTATATTATCATATAATTTTAGTTCTTTTATTGCATCTTTTTTGAACCTTTTCATAGATGCATATGTTTCAAAACATCCTTTTTTTCCGCAATTACATATGTTTCCTTCTTTTTCTATTATCATATGACCAAATTCAAAACCTGGATTTTGTTTTGGCTGTAATAATTCACCATTTAGAAATACTGCACTGCCAACCCCTGTACCAATACATAAAAATATACAATCATCGTATTTTTTTAATGCTCCATATTTTTTTTCTGCTAGGCCTGCACATTTTCCATCATTTTTTATTTTTACTATTGTATTATATTTTTCTTCTAAAACTTTGCCTATATCAAATTCTTTAATGTTTAAATTGACTAAATTTCTTATAATACTTCCTTTTGGACTTCCTGGAACTGATATTCCTATTTTTGAAATATCTCCTTTGGTATA
>CALXPX010000103.1 GCA_944390305.1 uncultured Clostridia bacterium | reverse complement strand
GATATAGCCAAGTGGTAAGGCACGAGTCTGCAAAACTCTGATCCCCGGTTCGAATCCGGGTGTCGCCTCCAAAAAAATACCTTTAACTAAGTTGAAGGTATTTTTTATAAGGTACATATGTATGTGTACAAGCCAATTTTATTTTTTTCATATACGGCAATATTTTTATCTAGTATAACTCCTTTTAACGCATCTTTTTATTACTATTTGATTATACATTATATTTTCTTATTTTTAATTTTTTAATAATCCTGTCTACAATAGTATCCATAATACAAAAATCGTCACTAGGAAACTCAAATTTCGAATTTAACAAATTTTAAAGTTTTTACTATGTATTTCTTGCCATTTTTAATATTCCATATCCTTTTATGTAAATATCCTGCGTATTATTAACGCAGAACATGTATATCGTCTTATAAAATCTTAATCCTTATATAGTATACATAATTTTAAATATATTAACCAAAAAGAGATTGCTTTTAAAGAAGCAATCTCTTTTATTAATTATATTCTACTATTACTTTATTTCTTTAAACTTAATATATTTTTTATAAAAAATTATACCCATTAACAATATTATGCTTATAGTTGCAAAAATAGTTATTGTCTTAGTTCCTGTCTGAGGTAGTTTTCCTGGCGCAACTGTTGGATCATCTTTATTCAAATTATCATTTTCATCTATGGAAGGTTTTAAATTATCCCAACTAAAATCATCACTTGTATAAGCCCATAAACCCCATGACTCATTATCAGAAGAGAACAATGCTTGTCCTAAAGTAACCCCTTCAATTGGATAATATTTTCCATTTTCATCATCAAATTGTGCATATATAAAATAGTAAGCTCTATCCTCTAGTAACTTTCTTCCATCAAATAAAGTTTCATCATTTCTATAATATGCAATATCCGTTGTTGTTAATTTTTGTTCATAAACCGATTGATTATTTTTTGCATATTCTAACAATGCTGTTATTCCTGAATAATCACCGTTTTGTATTTTCGATAGTATTGATGTATCAGTAACTTTGCCTATTTTTATTGTAAAGTTTCTTTTCTTTGTATTTGAAGGAAAATTAAATGTCATGGAAGTATAATTATCTGTATCATTTGTTGAAGAACTTGTCCAATATCCAAGAGAAAATGTTTGTAATATTAAATTCAAATTTGGTAATTTAGCTCTTGATAATTCCTTACCTTCTACAACAAATTTTGTTGAATGTGTTACGTAATCATCTGCATTATTATAATATAAACCATCCAATCTAATTGTTTGTATAACCCATAAGTATAAATCTTGGTTGTATTCAGTATAGTTTGCCATATTACGAGTATACATATATTTGTCTTTTTCATTAACTATTAAACTTCCATATTCTTGCCCGTCAACTTTTTCCAAGTTTCCATTTTTTAATACTAGATTTGGCTTTGTCTTTGTTGATGTAACTACATAATAATAACCATTATCTTCATTAGGTGTAATTTCACTAATATTTAATGTTTCTGTATAATAATTTAAACTCATTTCATATTTAGCATTAGAGAAATCTGTAAACTCTGGTGAATTATAAACTGTTACTTCACATGTATCTGATACTCCAGCTGCTTCTGCTTTAATAGTAGCTTTTCCTGGCTTTATAGCTTTTATAGTTCCTTCTTCAACAGTAACCACACTTGTATCACTACTTGACCATTTTACTTCAGGATTACTTATATCTTCAAAATTATCGTCTTGAGCTGTAGCAAATAAACTTTCTGTATTATGTTCATCTAAAATTAAATTTACACTTATAATATTATCTCCTTCATTGCCACCGATTTTTAACATACTATACACGACATTTACTTTACATGTAACTGTTTTTCCTTCATTAGTAGCTGAAATTGTTGTCGAACCTATTTTTAAACCTTTTACTTCTCCATCTTCAACGGTAGCAATAGTTGGATCGCTACTACTCCATGTTACATCACCTGTTCCTCCAGTATAAAAAATATAGCCTGTTCCGTTTAATTTTACATCAATACTTTCCTGATCTAGAGTAAACTCTTCATCTGCTGCATATGCTTTTATGCATAATATAAACATAAAAAATATTGTCATAAGTACTACAATTAAAATCTTTTGATTAATTCTCATTATTCTCCCCCTTTGTATATACATTTTTAATGTATATAATATATTATGATACAATTATATACATTAAATATTTTTTTGTAAATAGAAAATTAAATTTTATATATTTTAATTGTAAATTGTCACATATTTATTTTTTCTACATTACTGGCATAGTCCCCTTATACACCCTTTTATTTTACATATTTGATTATATATTATTGTTATTTTTTATAAAACTTTCGACTTAATTTATTTTTACTATTTTTATAAATTTCTTCTTTTCATTGTAATAAAAAATCATATAAAGATAATTCATATAATTTTAATCATTTATCTAAAAAATTTAACATAATCTATAAGAGTAAATTATATTAAAATTTTCTTTACCCGTCTTTTTCAATTATAAATTTACTACATAATTTTTATATAATTAATAAAAAGAATATTAGAACTCTAATATTCTTTCATTTAAGTATTCTATCAATTAATAATATTAATTCTACCAGAATATATCTTGGCAATTATATTAAAATATTCTATTATTCCTCTCTTTTTTATCATTTTGCTAGATTTTATTTCTATTTCTTCTAAGATTTCGTCTTCTATTTTAACTGTTAAAGTTCCTAATCTTTGATCTTTTTCCACTGGTGCTTGTAAATATGTAGTAGTATTTATTTCTATTTTAGGAGTTACATCTGTTACTATTTTTGGAAATTTTATTTCTGATATTTCTAGTTCTATGTTTCCTTCTCCTTTATTTATATATATTCTTTTTTCATTAATTTGCCTCCATAATTTAAATTCTTTTTCTATAATTTCTTTTAAATTTACTACTTGATATCTTTTATATGCATATTCTATTAATTTCATGCTATCTTTAGCTCTGTCTTTTCTTGTATCTGCTCCTAGTACTACAATTATTAAATCCATGTCATCTCTTTTTACACTAGTTACTAAACATCTTCCTGCATTGTTTGTAAAACCTGTTTTCACTCCATATACACCATTTACATTTCCTAGCAGTTCGTTTGTATTATTTATTTGTTTTGGACTATTATTTATTGTTATAGTTGTACTTTGAGTTTTAACTATTTTTGCAAAGGTTTCATTTTTCAGAGCATAATCTGTAAGTTTTGCAAGTTCATATGCTGTTGTATAGTGCTCTTCATTATCTAAACCATGAGGAGTTACAAAGTGAGTATTTTTTAATCCTAGTTTTATTGCTTTTGCATTCATTAGGTCTGCAAATTTTTCTATGCTACCTGCTGTATGGATTGCCAAGGCTACTGCCGCATCATTACCTGATCTTAACATTAATCCATAAAGTAAGTCATTAACCGTAATTATATCATCTTTTTTTAAACCTAATCTCGAACCTCCTGTTCCTGCTGCTTTTGCTGATACTGTTACAGAATCAGTTAGTTTACAGTTTTCAATAATTATCATTGCTGTCATTATTTTAGTTGTAGATGCCATTGCTGTTTGTTTATTTTCATCTTTTCCATATATACATCTTCCTGAAAGCCTATCATATATTGCATATCTTCTTGAATTTATTGTTGGTTTTGTTTCTGAATTTGCTGCTGCTTCTATTTCTTTTTTTTC
>CALXPX010000102.1 GCA_944390305.1 uncultured Clostridia bacterium | reverse complement strand
TTTTGTGACGACAATATTAATTATACCATATATTCTTAACAAATTCAAATCAAATTATACTAAAAAGCCAAAATTTTTACTATTTATCTATTTTTTGACAAGAAAAATGAGCAAATTATATACAAATTGCTCATTTATTCTCTTGTTTTCTTATATTTTCTCTGTTTTTCGTATGTCATTTTAAAATATCTTTTACGAATATATCTTTACCATTAGCATCCATATACCTTAAATTAGGAAAAGTGGATGACATAAGTTTATCATTAAATATATAGTCTAGAGTATTATCTTCTCTTTTGCCTCCTTCATATATTATTTTGGCTCTATCCATATATACGCTAATTCCTAAAATTGTTATAAAGACATCTATTGTAAGAAAAGTGATTATTAATTTATCTAAAAACTTTTCTGGTATCTTATTTATCAATTTATCTAATAGAATTTTCATATATCCTATTAATATAACTGAAAGAACTCCCCAAAACACTGTATAAGTTAATGAAATACGTCCATTTATTTGAAATGTTGTATAGGAATAATCCCAAAATCTACTTCCATACATAACTTGCATAATATAACTACATATATATTCAAATATGCTACCATACACAGCTCCTAGTACAAATACTTTTAATTTATTATCTTTATACTCATTTAAAAGTATTATTAATAACGCTGCTCCTACCCCATATATAGGGCAAAATGGTCCTAATATTAAACCTTTTCTACTTTCTACTATTCCTGTTGTAATAAAACCATATATAGTTTCTATCACAAGACCAATAATACTAAAAATAAGAATATACCAGATTACTTTGTGAATTGTTATTTCTTCTTTTTTCATATAATACTCCATTTATTTTTTATTTATATTTTATTAATTATTATAGTCTGTAATTCTAATTTTATTATATTTTTCACAAAATTTTCTTTTTGAAGAGGAAAAAAGAGGAATAATAGTCCCTCTTTTTACTAAATCTCTATAACGTCCATTTCAGAAGTATAATTATTATTACCATATGCAAATATAATATATAACTCACCACTAGGTCCTTCTATAAATGTCTCAATATTATCTATATTATATATTTCATCATTAGGATTTCTTTGATATACTTGATATCCAGATTCAGCCATTTTAGACGCATCTTCACTAGCTTTTTTTATTGTATCAGATATTCTATTTTTAACAACATTTTCATCTATTCCTCTATTATTTAAAATATCTTTTACAGATACATTTTGCCCCGTTGCCAAATTATAATTATATGTCTGAACCATTATTCTTTGTGGATTATCTCCCTCTTTTATTGTTGCCATAATTGCAACAGACAATATATCATTATTAATATATGCCGTATAATCTAAATTATATATAGTGTATGCATTTGCATTTGTCATAATTGAATTTATTTTATCTGCAAATACTGTTTGACTTATATTATTATATTCCAAAACTACATCTCCTTGTATATTAATAACAGGAATGTTTACATCAATAGAATATTTTCCATCTACAGTTTCAGAATTAGAATAAGCAGTATACACTAAGTCTTTTGATTCATCTAATTTACTTACTTCTCCCAAATACTGATTTGAATAAAACTCATTAGTAAACAAATCTAAGAAAGACTGTTTTACATCCTGAGGCGTAACTAAATTTTGACTTCCACCTGCAGAAATATCATTTTCATATGATCCTTCAATTGGTTCTTCTCTGAAGAATTGAACATATACAGCTATTACTATTGAAATCATGCAAATAATAACAATAAATGTATATAGTATATATCTTATTACTTTAGTATTCATACATATCTCCTAATAATATATTTTTCCTTTTTATTATACCATTATTTTTTTTATTGCACAATATTGTTATATATAAAAAGTCACATAAAAATCACATTTAGAATCCTCAAAATATTTGACTATTTGAGCATTTTAATGTATTATATAATAAGTTTAAAATAGATTGGAGAAAATGAAATATGTTATGTTCAGATTGTAAGAAAAATACAGCAGTCATTTTTGTAAATAAACAAGATGAAAAAGGAGAAATGAAAACAGAAGGTTATTGCTATGAATGTGCTAAAAAAAGAGGTATTAACCCTTTAAACGCATTTTCTAATAACTCTAACCTTTCTGAAAGTGATATAAATAATATGACAGAACAGCTAAATTCTATGTTTAAAGACCTATCTGGAAATTTAGCAATTCAAGGAATATCTCAAGACGATTTAGAGAAAATATCTGAAGAAATATCAGAAGATAATGATTTAGACCCAAATGACGAAAATACTCCAAAAGGATTTGCAATACCTTTAGGTTCAATTTTTTCTGGTATGTTTGGAAATAATCAAGATAATAAAAATAATAATAATTCTAAGTCTACCAATAAAGCTACTAAGGAGGAAAAAAAGCAAAACAAGAAATTAAAAACTTTATATACTTATGGAACTAATCTTACTAACAAAGCCAAAAACCATGAAATAGACAAAGTAATTGGTAGAGAAAAGGAAATATCTAGAATTATTCAAATATTAAATAGAAGAACTAAAAATAATCCTTGCCTAATTGGTGAACCTGGAGTTGGTAAAACAGCTATTGCTCAAGGGCTAGCTCTTAGAATAGCAGATGGAGATGTACCTGCCAAGTTATTAAATAAAGAGGTATTTTTATTAGACATGACCGCAATAGTTGCAGGAACACAATTTAGAGGTCAATTCGAAGCCAGAATGAAGTCAATTATAGAAGAATGTAAGCTAGCTAAAAATATTATTTTAGTAATTGATGAAATCCACAATATAATCGGTGCTGGAGATGCTGATCATTCTATGAATGCAGCTAATATTTTAAAACCTTCTCTTGCTGATGGAACTATTCAATTAATTGGTACAACTACTTTAAATGAATATAGAAAATATATTGAAAAAGATTCAGCACTAGAGAGAAGATTTCAACCAGTAATGGTAGAGGAGCCTTCAGTTAGTGATAGTATAGAAATACTAAAAGGAATAAAAGGTTATTATGAAGATTATCATAAAGTTCAAATACCAGATGATGTAATTCGTCAAACGGTCCTTATGTCTGAAAAATATATACATGATAGATTTTTACCAGATAAAGCAATAGACGTATTAGATGAAGCATGTTCAAGAATTAATTTAAATAATAAAGATTTATATGATTTGGAAGTTTTAAAAAACAAACTTGCTGACATACAATCTCAAAAAGAAGCTGCTGCAGAAGCAGATTCTACAGAAGATTATAAAAAGGCTGCAGAACTTAAAACTCAAGAATGCGCTTTGACAGAACAAATTGAAGCTATCAATAAAAAGATGAAGCCTATTTCACTTACAATAGCTGATATTGCAAAAGTAATTGAAAATTGGACTAAAATTCCTGTTCAAAAAATAACAGAAGAAGAAACTCAAAAATTATTATCCTTAGAGAATAATCTTCATAAAAGGATAATAGGTCAAAATGATGCTGTATCAGCAGTTTCACGTGCTATAAGAAGAAATAGAGCAGGATTAAAGAGTACTAAAAGACCACCTTCATTTATATTTGTAGGACCTACTGGTGTAGGTAAAACAGAACTTGCTAAGGCTTTAGCATGTGAAGTATTTGGTAGTGAAGAAGATATAATTAGAATAGATATGTCAGAATATATGGAAAGTAATTCTACAGCAAAACTTATTGGTGCACCTCCAGGATATGTAGGATA
>CALXPX010000101.1 GCA_944390305.1 uncultured Clostridia bacterium | reverse complement strand
TTTAATTTTCAATGTTCTTTTTCATTATTTTTCATGTAACTTTTTACAATATCTAATTTATTTTTTCTAACATTTTTACTTTATATAAAGACACAAAAAACTATGCTTTTAGATTCTTCTAAAAAGCATAGTTTTATATCTATGTTTACATAAGTCTATTTTGTTAAATCCTACGATATATATATATATATATATACAGTCTCAAGGCTTTTGACGCTTTTCATTTGTTTTCTCCTCTTATTTTTTTCTTCTTAATTATACATATTATTTTGATTTTTTTCAATATTTTCTTTACTCAATTTCCATTATTTTCTTAGCCTTTTTTACATCTTCGTTATTAGCTGTTCTAATATCTTTTAATTCATATTCTAGTCCTAATTTTTCCCATTTATACTTTCCTAAATCATGATATGGTAAAAATTCAAATTTTTCTACATTTATTTCATTTAAAAAATCTTTTAATTTTAATAAATCTTCTTTTTTATCTGTTATCCCTGGAACTAGCACTTGTCTTATCCATATTCTCTTATTCTTTTCATTTAAAAATCTTGCAAATTCCAATTCGAGTTTATTTGAAAATCCCGTAAGATATTTGCAAACTTCATCATTAATTGATTTTATATCTAATAAAAATACATCTGTAAGATCTACAATTTGCTTTATTTTATCTGTAATTCCAAACATTCCTGATGTATCTATACATGTAGAGATATTTTGCTTTTTTAATTCTTGAAATAGTGCAATTACAAAATCTTGTTGTAAAAGTGGTTCTCCTCCACTTAACGTTACACCACCATTAGAAGCTAACATATAATTTTTATATCTCATAATCTTCTCTATAACTTCTTTTACTGTATATGCGTTTCCTAAGTTAATATCCCACGTATCTCTATTTTGGCAATACTTACATTTTAAATTACATCCTTGCATAAATATAACAAAACGTATACCAGGTCCATCAACAGCTCCTAAACTCTCAAAAGAATGAATTTTTCCTACTACATTTTCATTGTCCATTTTGTCCTCCTAATAAAGCCAAACTTTAAGTACTTACCTAAAGTTTGGCATTTATATATTTTAAATCTTTTCTTGTATTGTCCTTGCAATGACCTCTTCTTGTTGTTCACGAGTAAGTTTTACAAAGTTTACTGCATATCCAGAAACACGTATTGTTAAGTTTGGATAATTTTCAGGATGATTCATTGCATCTATAAGCAAACTTCTATCAAAAACATTTACATTTATATGATGTCCTGTTTGCATGAAATATCCATCAAGCATACTTGTTAAATTATTTATTCTTTCTTCTTTGCTATGTCCAAGTGTAGATGGTGTTATTGCAAAAGTATATGATATTCCATCTTCTGAATACTCATAAGGAAGTTTTGCAATTGAGTTCATTGAGGCTAATGCTCCTGATTCATCTCTACCATGCATTGGATTTGCTCCTGGAGCAAAAGCTACTCCTGCCTTTCTTCCATCTGGTGTACTACCAGTATTTTTACCATATACAACATTTGATGTAATAGTAAGTATAGATAATGTTGGATCTGCATTTCTATATATATGGTGTTTTTCTAATTTTTTCATAAATGTTTTAACCAAATTAACAGCTATATCATCTACTCTATCATCATCATTTCCGAATTTAGGATATTCTCCTTCTACTTCATAATCTACTGCTAGACCTTGTTCATTTCTTATTACTTTTACTTTAGCATATTTTATAGCTGAAAGTGAATCTACAACAACAGAAAATCCTGCTATACCACAAGCCATCGTTCTTCTTATTTTTCTATCATGAAGTGCCATTTCTAAGGCTTCATATGAATATTTATCATGCATATAATGGATAGCATTTAATGCTTTAATATATATTTTTGCAACATATTCCATCATTTGATCATATTTTTCTATTACTTCATTATAGTCTAAATATTCTGATGTGATAGCTTCGAATTTAGGAGCTACTTGTTTTCCAGTTATTTCGTCTCTTCCACCATTTATTGCATATAAAAGAGTTTTAGCCAAATTTGCTCTCGCTCCAAAGAATTGCATTTGTTTTCCTATCTTCATTGCAGAAACACAGCAAGCAATTCCATAATCATCTCCAAGCATTGGTCTCATTAAATCATCATTTTCATATTGAATTGAAGAAGTATCAATAGAGATTTTAGCACAATATTTCTTGAATCCTTCTGGTAAATTTTTAGACCAAAGCACTGTTATATTAGGTTCAGGAGCTGGTCCTAGATCTTCTAAAGTATGAAGTAATCTAAATGAATTTTTAGTAACTAATGTTCTTCCATCTAATCCCATACCTCCAATACTTTCTGTTACCCATACGGGATCACCACTAAATAAAGCGTTATATTCAGGTGCTCTTAAAAATCTTACCATCCTTAATTTTAATACAAATTGGTCCATTAATTCTTGTGCAAAATCTTCTGTTATAACTCCATTTTTTAAATCTCTTTCAATATATATATCTAAAAATGTTGATACTCTACCTAAACTCATTGCTGCACCATTTTGGTCTTTTATTGCACCAAGGTAAGCAAAGTATGTCCATTGAAAAGCTTCATGTGCATTTGCTGCCGGTCTTGATATATCAAAACCATATTTTTTTGCCATTTCCTTAAGATCATTTAAAGCTAATATTTGGTCATGAATTTCTTCTCTATCTCTAATTACTTCTTCTGTAAATTCATCTGTATTTAAAATATTTAATTCATCTTGTTTTTCTTCTATTAGCTTGTCTACTCCATATAAAGCAACTCTTCTATAATCTCCTATAATTCTACCTCTTCCGTATCCATCTGGAAGCCCTGTTATTAAGTGTGAACTTCTAGCTGCTCTTATGTCTGGTGTATATACAGCAAATACTCCGTCATTATGTGTTCTTCTATAATTATGATAAATGTTTTCTATTTCTTCATCTACTTTATATCCATAACTTTCGCAAGATTTTTCTACAATTCTAATACCTCCATTTGGCATAATTGCTCTCTTTAAAGGCTTATCTGTTTGAAGTCCAACTATTAATTCTAGGTCTTTATCTACATATCCCGCTTCATATCTATTTATTCCTGAAGGTGTTTTTGTATCTACATCAAGAACTCCTTTTTCTCTTTCTACTTTATATAACTCTTGAATTTTATCCCATAACTTAGCACTTTTTTCAGTAACATTTGCTAAAAAGCTTTCATCACCATCATATGGTGTATAATTAGCTTGGATAAAATCTCTTACATCTATTTCTTTTGTCCATTTTTCTTGCTTATTAAAACCTTCCCATTCTTTAAAATCCATATTATTACCTCCTCCTGTGCATCTTGTATATATTAACATACTTTTATATTTTTATCAACAAATTTTTACTTTATTAGACAAAAAATTACACAATGTTTATTGTCTAAAAATAGTATGCTTATTTTAATTAAATTTTATTTATTTTATATATAAAAAATATAGAAAAATTAAATCTATAAAGAAATAATCTTTCTATATTTTTACTATTTATTTATCATTCCTACTTTTTTAATTCCAAATGTTAAGAAATATATAATTCCTGAAATAATTACTATCATCGGACCTGTTGGTATATTTGTATAATATGAAATTATTAGTCCTAAAATTCCAGAGAATAGCGCTATTAAAATTACAATTAAATGATAACTTCTCATACTCATTGCTACATTTCTGCTTGATGCTGCTGGCAATATTATTAAAGAATTTATTAATAAAATTCCTACCCATCTTATTGAAATCATTACCATTAT
>CALXPX010000100.1 GCA_944390305.1 uncultured Clostridia bacterium | reverse complement strand
CATGGGATCCAAATGGAATAGAAGGATCTAAAAAATTCTTGGACAGGGTATGGAGATTGTATATAGATTCAGATAAAATTAAAGAACAAGAGAATAAAAATCTAGAAAAAACATATAACTATACAGTAATGAAAGTAACTAAAGACTATGAAAACATGGATTTTAATACAGCAATTTCTCAGATGATGATATTTGTAAATAATGCAATGAAAGAAAAAATACTCCCAAAAGAATATGCAGAAGGATTCTTAAAATTATTAAATCCAGTAGCACCACATATTACAGAAGAACTTTGGAATAAAATGGGAAATACCAAAAGTATAGCATATGAAAAATGGCCAACATTTGATGAAAATAAAGTGCAAGATGATAAAATTGAATTACCAATACAATTTAATGGAAAATTAAAAACCACCATTCAAATTGAAAAAGATTTAAACAAGGAAAAAGTATCACAAATGGTCCATGAAAATGAAAAAGTAAAAGCATTACTTATAGATAAAGATATAATAAAAGAAATATATGTACCAAACAAAATATATAACATAGTCGTAAAATAAGAAAAAGGAAAGAAATATGGAAGAAAGAAAAAGAATAACGGAAAAGAATAAAAGGGTTATAAAAATAGCATTCAACATATTAGCAATATTTTGTGTTGCAGTATTTTGCTTTGCATTAACACCTAAAACATTTCAGAATGATACATTTTATACTATAAAAATAGGACAAAGTATAAGAGTAGATGGGATAGATGGTGTAGATCATTATTCTATTCATAATCTTCCCTACAACTACCCTCATTGGCTATATGATGTAATAATGTCAATAGTATATGACTTTATGGGAGGTTTTACAGGGCTATATATTTTAACAGCGATACTCGCTATAATATTAGGAATTGTCTTATATTTTACAGTAAAGAAAATAAGTAAAAATTCATTAATAGCTTTTGCAATAACATTAGGTCAAATGTATTTAATGAAAGATTATATTGCAGCAAGAGCCCAATTAGTAACGTTTATATTATTTGTACTAACAGTACTATTTATAGAAAAGTTCTTAGAAAATGGCAAAAAGAGGTATGCGATTGGATTAATTATAATACCAATATTGATAGCAAATCTGCATTCAGCAGTATTTCCATTCTATTTTGTATTATACTTACCATATATAGGAGAATATTTAGTAAGAATAATTTTAGATGCTCATATACCATTTAAAATATATAAAACATCTCTAGATATTAGAATAAAAAGAACAAATTTAAAATTAAAAAAAGTTAGTAAAGAAGAAGCTACTAAATATCAATCAAAATTGGTTAACTTAAATAAAACATTAGAAGAAATAACTAGCAAATTTGAATTAGATAAAGCCAAAAGAGTAGAAAAAAGGAAAAGACCATATAAATTAAGAATAGAAAAAATAGATAGGGTCAAATGGTTAATTTTAATAATGTGTATATGCATATTTACTGGTCTTTTAACACCAATAGGAAATATGCCATATACTTATACTTTAAAAATAATGCAGGGAAATACAACAGGAAGTATAAGTGAGCATTTACCACTTACTTTAATAAATAATAAACCAATTCTAATTTCACTAGCGGCATTGATAGGCCTATTAATATTCTCAGATGTAAAGATAAGGTTAAGAGATATCTTTATGGTAGGAGGATTAACTTTACTTGCTCTTATGAGTAGGAGACAAGTATCAATGTTAGTATTATTTGGGGAAATGATACTGGCAAGAATACTTTCAGAATTACTTACTAAATATGATAAAAAGGGTACAATGGATGTAATGAGTTTTATGACAACAACAGTTGGAGAAATACTTACAATACTTTTCGTATTTTCTATTAGCTATTATGTGTATGTTCCAAATAGTAATGCACAATATATAAGTCAATCATCATATCCAGTAGAGGCATCTACTTGGATAAAAGAAAATTTAGATTATAAAAATATTAGATTATTCAATGATTACAATTATGGAAGTTATTTGTTATTTGAAGACATACCAGTATTTATTGACTCAAGATGTGATTTATATACACCAGAATTTAATGGTAAAAAGAATGATGAAGGAAAGTATGAAGGAGAAGATATATTTTCAGACTATATGAATATATCTACCATAGGGACATACTACGAAACAAAATTTGATGAATATGATATTACACATGTAATAACCAAAGAAAATTCAAAATTAAATATGCTCTTATCAAGAGATGATAATTATAAAGAGTTATATTCAGATGATTATTTTAAAATCTATGAAAGAGAAAATGATAATGGATAGAAAAAAATATGTAGTAGAAGAAACTAATAAAGACTTAAGGCTTGATATTTATATAGCAAGCCTTAATTTAGATATTTCAAGAAGTTTAGCACAGAAAAAAATAAAAAATAAAGAGATACTTGTAAATGGAAAAGAAGTAAAAGAATCATATAAATTAAAAGCTAATGACGAAGTAGAAATAATAATAAATAATCCAAAAGAAACTACATTAAAAGGACAAGATATTCCATTAGATATAGTATATGAAGATAGTGATATATTAGTTATAAATAAAGAAAAAGGAATGGTAGTTCATCCAGGAAATGGAAATAAAGAAGGTACATTAGTTAATGCAATTTTGAATTATTGCAAGGGAAGTTTATCTGGAATTGGTGGAGAAATAAGACCAGGAATTGTACATAGATTAGATAAAGACACATCAGGATTAATAATAGTAGCCAAAAATGACAAAGCACATATAAATTTAAGTGAGCAAATAAAAAACAGAAAGATTACAAAAATATATACAGCATTAGTAAGAGGAAATTTTCCAGATAATAAAGCTACAATTAATATGCCAATAGCTAGAAGTTTAGAAGATAGAAAAAAGATGGCTGTAAGAAAAGATGGAAAAGAAGCTATTACTCATGTAGAAGTAGAGAAAAGATATAATAACTATACTCTTCTAAAGGTAAAAATTGATACAGGAAGAACTCATCAAATAAGAGTACATTTGGCAAAAATAGGATATCCAATAGTGGGTGATGAAGTATATTCAAATGGAAAAAATGAATTTGGAGTACATGGACAAATGTTACATAGTACAATTTTAGAATTCAATCATCCAATAACAAATAAAAAAATACATTTAGAGGCAAAACTACCTAAATATTTTGAAGATATATTAAAATATTTAGATAACCAAAACTAATTAAGGAGAAAATAATGGAGGAAAGATTACAAAAGTTTTTAGCTAGATCTGGAGTAGCATCAAGAAGAAAAAGTGAAGAACTAATAATAAATGGAAAAATAAAAGTAAATGGAAAAATTGTTACTGAGTTAGGAACAAAAGTAGATCCCGAAAAAGATGTAATAAAATACAATGAAAAAGAAATAAAAAATGAAAGCAAAAAAGTATATATATTATTAAATAAACCAATAGGATATGTAACAACAGTAAAAGATCAATTTAAAAGGCAAACAGTGTTAGATTTAGTTAAAGGAATTAATGAAAGAATAGTACCTGTTGGAAGATTGGATATGTATACTTCAGGAGCTTTACTTCTAAGCAATGATGGAGAATTTATAAATAAAGTAACTCATCCAAAACACGAAATAGAAAAAACATATAATGTTACTGTAGTAGGAATAGTAAATAGCAATGATGTAAAAGAATTATCAGAAGGTGTGGAAATAGAAGTAGATGAAGAAAAATATATAACAAAACCTGCAAAAGTAAAAATATTAAAGATAGATGAAGAAAAGAATTTATCGAGAATACAAATAGTAATACATGAAGGAAAAAATAGAGAAATAAGGAAAATGTGTGATAG